>CASEPW010000079.1 GCA_949289925.1 uncultured Mycoplasmataceae bacterium | reverse complement strand
TATAGGTATTTTTTGAACCAAAAAAATTATCATTTTTGATTAAATTTAAATTATTAAAAACATTGATGATACAAAACATTAAAAAGCCATAAATAATTATTCTTCATAAAATATTTAAAAAAACCCATTTAATTTTATTTAAAAAATATAAAGAACCAAAAATACCAGATATAAATCCTATTATTGGTTCTTGAATTGCATACATTCAAAATCAAACTCCACCATAAATTAAATATCCAAATGAATCACTAATTGCACCAAAAGTTATTCCAACTATTGGACCAAATAAAAATCCTATTACATAAACAGGCAATCAGGAAATTGAAATACTTATTCCAACCCCTGGAATGGTTATTGAAAATAATTGAAGAACTATTTTTAAACCTAGCATTAATGCTATTAAAATAATGAAAGATGTTGATGATAAAAATCTTTTAGGTCAATAAGGAAAAAGAAATTTTTTTATACCTTGTATTTTTTTGTTTTCTGTTCCAATAAAGATGCACCTCACTAAAAGAACATCCCACCAAAAGGATTGCTGCCTTTAATTCCACCTAAATTATCAGTATTGATTTTTCCATTTTTAATATCTTGAACATATTGTGAAACTATTTTTTGTAATCTTTCAACATCAATTCTAGGTTTAATAATAATTAAAATAAGTGAATTAATTAATAAAACTCCAAATAGCGATAATATCAATATTATAAAATAAAATTGAACTTCTAATATATTGTATGCATTACTAGTGTTAATATACTTTCCACCAACTGTTTCAACAAGTACCCCTTGATCAATATTAAATGCAGAATCAATTAATGATTTTGAATTTGGATACATTTTCAAAAAATTTATATAATCAATAATGAAAAAAATAAAAATCAATATTAGGAAAAATACATAAGAAAGCTTGATACTATATTTATAATTATCATTTTTAAAAAATTTTATTTCATAGAATAATTTAACCATTGCAAATAAAACTAATAAAACAATACCCATTATTTGAAAAACACTTGCATCAGGTCCTCCAGAAATAAAATAAAATTTTTCAGTAGAATTTTCTACGAATTTTGAAATATATTGATTTGTAAAACTCATAATACCAAAGATTAAACATGAGCATGCTAATAATAGAAAAATAATGTTATTTAAAAATTTTAAAAACACAACAATTTTAGGTTTAGAATCAAATTTATATATTTTATTATTCATAATATCTTTATTTAATAAAATTTGTGCTTGTTGATTAACCATTTGATCAGCCATTTGATCAATTGTTACATTATTATGTTTTAGGTATTCTTCTGCATTAAATTTATTATTATTCTTTGTATCATTAAAATTATGAACTTCTTGTCCATCTACAATTTTTGTAGCTTCTAACACTTCTTCTTTGCTATTGCTATTGTTGTTTTTATCAAAGAAGTCATTTCCAAATGTGTTTTTTAAATAAACATCAATATAGTTTAATTGATCTTCAATATCATCAACATCATTAAATTCTATGCACTTACCATTAAATTCCTTATTTGTGATAGTCTTATATGCTTCTTTTAAATCTGTGGATTTTTTATCCTTAACTTTATTTTTTTCTTCTAGAGTAATTAATGTTGCCAATAAATTTGAAAAAATACTATCAAATTTTTCATCTGTTTTTAATAGATTTATAGTTTCACTATTAACTGTAACAAATGATAATTTTTCATTTAAAAGATTGATTATATTTTCAAAACCAATATTTTTTTTCGACATATAACCTCATTTAATATTATTATATTATAATATTATATCTTCTTTTTTGAAAACAAAATATTCACCTTCTTCAAGGTTTAATTCATTTAAAATAAAATTTGAAATTCTTATTCTCTTTAATTCAACTACAGGATTATCAATAATATTAAACATTCGTTTAATTTGATGATATTTACCTTCAGTTAAAATAATATTTAATTTATTATCTTTTATGTTGTGAATTTTAAAATCCTTTATTTTTTTACCATCAAGCTTTATACCACTTTTTAAAATTTCAAGTTTTTTATCGTCTATTTTATCTCTTAGAATAACTTCATATTCCTTTTCAATATTAAATTTTGGATTTTTAAGATTATTTGTGAACTCACCATCATTGGTTATAATTACTAATCCAGTAGTATCTTTATCAAGTCTTCCTACAATATGCAAATCTTTTATTGCCGATTCATCAATTAAGTTTAATACACTTTCACCATCTAAATTTGAATTTGAACAAACATAACCTTTTGGTTTATTTAATAAAATATATAAATATTTATGATAAGTTATAACCTCATCATAAACACTTATTATATCTTTTATTTCATTTACATGAAAAGAAGAGTCTTTTATAATTTGTCCATTAACTGTAACATTACCTGATCTTATTATTTTTGACACTTCTTTTCTTGAAAAAACAGAATTATTACTTATAAATTTATCAATTCTCATTAATAATTTATTATAAATATAAATATTATTTT
>CASEPW010000078.1 GCA_949289925.1 uncultured Mycoplasmataceae bacterium | reverse complement strand
TTATATATAAAATTATTTTCAATTATTATTTTTTAAAAATTCAACACAATTTAAAGCTGCAATAGTACCATCTGAAATTGCAGTAGAAATTTGTCTATATTTCTTTTCAATGATATCTCCAATAGCATAAACTCCAGGGATATTAGTTCTCATATTTTTATCTACAACAATAAATCCTTTGTCATTTTTAGCAATTTCTTTATTAGCTTCTAATTCAATGCTAATTGGATCTAAACCAATAAATGGAAAGACTGCTTTAATTGCCATTTTGTATTCTTTATTTTCTTTATCATTTACAACTAAAATTTCATCAACAGCATTATTTCCTAAAATTTGTTTTATTCTACTATTATAATGAATATGTACATTTTCAAGTTTTAATAATTCATCTTTAATAGTTTCATCACATTTTAAATTTTCACTTCTAACAAATAAATGAATGTTTTTCCCTATATTACTTAAAAACACACTTTCTTCTGCAGCAGAATTTCCTGATCCAACAACAGCAATATCTTCATTTTTAAAAAAACTACTATCGCAAATTGCACAATAACTAACTCCTTTGTTAAAGAATTCAATTTCACCTGGGATATTTAATTTTCTATTTTCTGTTCCATTAGAGATAAATACAGCATCTACCTCAAATTTTTTATTATTTTTTGTAAAAATAATAAATTTATTACCATTTTGTTTTATTTTACTAACAAATGTTCCTTCATATTTTGCACCTAATGAAACAGCTTGTTCAAACATCGAATACGCTAAATCTGCACCATTTATTTTTTTAAAACCTGGATAATTCTCAACGTGAGCAGTTTTTACCATTTTGCCCCCTGGTGCATCTCCATCAAAAAAAATAGCATTTATATTTGCTCTTTGTAAATAAATTGCAGCAGTTAAACCTGCGGGTCCTGCTCCAATAATTGCAACATTTTTTTTGTCCATATATACCTCATTTTTTTAAAATTTTATATATTATATAATATAATATAAAAAATGAAAAAAATTAATAAATCATCATTCATAAAAATGTTTCTAGCATCAACAACATTATTTGTTGTTGTTTTTATTACATCGTCTTATTTGTTATCATCATTATCAAGTAATGAAGTTTTTTTAGCAAAAAATAGTAGAGATGTAAAACCTTCTGATTTGTCTTCTGTAGAAGAAATAGAAATTTCAAATTTAGGTGCTGATATCAGCGACTTTAAAAATGAATTTCAATTAGCTAGGTCTAATTTGGTTCCATATAATTCAGAAGGTACTGTAGGAAATATCAAAATTGATGAAAATAAAAATATTAATTGAGCACTAAATGGTTCAATTGGTGAAAATGCAATAGGATCATCATTTTCGATGATTTCTAATGGTAATCAAAACTCCATTTTACTTAATATATTATTTTCGCTTTGAGGTAATACTCCAAATTTTTCTAATAATATTAATGATGGTTTAAATTCATTATTTATTCAACAAAAAAATGCCTTACCTAATAAATCTCAAGACAATTCAAATGAATACATATATAACGATTTAATAAATTCAAATAATAAGATTGAATTAAGAAAAACATATATTACTGCTCCTCCATTTTTAGAAGATGCATTATCTAAACCAGCAGATGTAAATGGGCCTCTTTTTTATTATATGATGGTAAAAAAACCTAATGCTGATTTTCCTGATAGAATTTATTTAGAAAATCCCTCACCAGTATTGATTAATTATTCTATTAAAACTTCAAACATAGTTCCAAATACATCTAATGAATCTAGTTATAATTATAATCCATACATTAAGGCAAATATTGTTGGTAATTCAAATCAAGATAATATTTTATCAGGAACATCAAATTCTCAATTAAACCCAAGAGCATTAGATTATGGGATGTATTTTGATCCTATTGAACATGTTTCATATTTTTCAGGAATAATAGATGCTATACCTAGTTCATCATTAACAAAAGAAAGAACTAGATTATTTGGTCAATATGTACCAACAGCATCTACTAGAGTTTTTAATTTTCAAGTTAAAACTTCATCTAATAGTGATATGTTACCATCTGAAAAAATTAAAGAAATAAAAAATTCTAGAAATTATTTTAATAATTCAAATTTTTCAATTTTTGCTGAAAATGCTATCCCATCTACATTTTATGGTGCAAAGTTAAAATTAATTGGAGATGATGATAGAGGAACAATAACATATCAATTTATACCTGGGGTTGGAGTTGATGTTAATAATTATACAAATTACAATGATGGTAAATATTTTTCATTCAATAATAACGCCTCACTTGTTCCTGAAGTTGTTCAAGGAAATTGAAAAACTATTGAAGATACTAGAGTTGTAAATAGTATATCAATAACTAGTGATGAATTTTTATACAATGATGCAATATATGCCCAAATTGCAACAGAAAATAGATATTTAAATGAATTAAAATATTTAATTAAAAGAAAAATAATTTTTGGTAATGTTACATCTGAATTTGGTATTGATGATATTTTTATAGAAAACATTAATTATTCAAATAAAGATGGTTTAATAACATTCGACTTATATTTATCTAATTTCTTTAGAAATTCAAAAATTGTAAAACAAAAAACTAATTTTGGCCAAATTACTATTTCAGGTTTTGAAAAAGTAACAGCAGCAACAGAAATTGCTATTAATGAAATAAATATTGATTCAAGTGTGCCAATCTATGAATGATTATCAACACCAGATTTGCAAGAAAATATAGTAAATAAAATTGTTTCATCAAACGCAATAGTAAATTTGCCAAAAAGAGGAAAAACAAGTGTAGATTTAAATAAGAAAAAAATTGAAAATCACCCACCTAAAATTACAATTCCTGTTTTATTAGATAAATATTTTGAATATAATGAGGTAAAAGATGATTTCTTAATTATTGTTCCAAATACAGATGATGGCAATAATTTTTATAATTTTGGTGATATTTCATTTGTAGGTTTTGAAGAAATTTTCCCAACTAAAATTGAAATCCCGAATGATTTATTAGATAATAATAGAACTATTTATCCTTCACAATATAGTCAAAATGATGCTAAGCAATTAGTTTTTGAAAATGTTGTTAATCCACCAAAAAATTTTTCAATTGATAATGTTATAATTGACAATTTTGTTGTTGATCCAACAGGAGGTGAGGTTAGATTCAATGCAAAACTTTCTAGATTTTATGATGATTCATTAACTCTTCAAACTTCTGCTGATAATTTTATCCCACTACCAATTAGAATAGTGAACTTTAAAAAATCACCAGGACCAACTTCATATTTGCCTGAATACGGTTCAAAAGATTGATCAGAAATTAGTACAAGCTCATTTACTGATGATCAAATTATTGAAACGCTAAAAAATAATGTATTTAAGAATATATTATCTGAATCTAATTTTACTTTTAATGAAATAGTTAGAGACAATAAATTTGGTGAAATTAGATTGTCAGGTACTGTAGATATATATTTTGATGAAAATAATCAATATAGAAATGTTGCAGATGGTGCTGAACCATTTCCATTTGAAATTAAATTAGTTAATTTTTTGATAAATTATGAAACAGTTATAAATACAAATATATTAAATGTTTCATTACCTGAAATTTCTCCAACAGATGTTTTAGAAAAATTATTAAAGTCAAAACTTCATGCAGTTATTCGTGGTGAACCTAGAAACTTTAGTGATGATAATATATTATTTACTTATCCAGATGGTGTAAGACATTATGTTCCTGATAATGTTAATGGAGAATTAGTGGTAAATTTAGGTTTGAATTATTGAAATGATGCAAGTGGCCAGTTACATACTACATTTAAGGATTTTGGAACTTTTACCTTTATAGGTTTCAAAAAAACTACTGAAACAATATTATCTCCTGATGATTTTAAAACAGCTGGTAACGGGTATATTGCTTCTCAAGTTGCAAATAATAAAATTGATTTAATAACAATAATTAATTCTAAGATTCAAGGTTCAAAACCAGAACAATGAAATCCAATGGAAGATATTATAATATGTAATTCAATTGGTGAGCCAACAGACAAGGTTGTATATAATAATGAATCAGGAACTTTACATGTTTATGTAAAATTGAAAAGATATTATGATGAAAATGGTATTTTACAAACTCAATGAAATAAACCACCAATTGATATTACTATTAAAGGGTTTCAAAAATTAGTATCATCTTCTGTAATTAATGAATTTTTAGTTCCAAATTATAGTACTATTTTAGCTTCTAATTCTTCAAGTGAAACAGATATAAAATTCATTTTAAAAAAATATACTAAACAAATATTTTTAAATTTTCCATCTAATTTCAATGTTCTTGATGATGTCATAGTTAGATTAGACAATGCAATTTCACCAAATCCAAATAATTTAACTGGTGAAATCACCATTGAATATGAAATTACTAATTATTTTAATAGTGAAGGTATTCAAGAAACCAATCCTTCTAGACCATTATGTGGTAAATTACTATTAACAGGTTTTAGACAAATAACTGAAACAACAGTTCAAAAAAATGTTTTACTTCAAAGGTATGAAGATGTTGTAGCATCGACATTACAAAAACAACAAGTTATAGATATTGTTAATCAAAATAAGGATATTATTTTTGATTCTCAACCAGATACAGGTGTATTAATCCAAAATGTTAATATAACAAATAATCAATTAAACTTAGAAGGTTTATTAGAAATTGAAATAACATTTACAAATTATTATGATGCCAAAGGAGATTTAATTACATCACCAAAAACAGTGGGAAATATTTTATTAGAAGGATTTAAGATAGTATATCCAACTAGAGTTTATACAAGAATAACTTTACCTGAAAAAAGTCAATTATTACCTAATGAATTAACAACACCTGTAATAACATCTATTTTGACTGAAAAAAGTATATTGCCATTATTTTTAGTTAATCCAACTCCTAATTTTTCTGCAAGAGATATCCAATCATTAGAGATTTTAGGTTTTGATAATTTAAGAGGATCAATTGCTGTATCATTAAAGATAATTAATTATTATGATACAAAAGGTAATGTAGAATTAATTAAACCGTTAACAATAGATAGATTAGTTATTCAAAATTTTTCTTCTAATAAAGCAACTTCTTTTTCAAATGAAATAAACATTTTACCTAATTCTCCTTTCTCAACAAGATTAGCTTCATCTATTTTAAACCAAGAATTACGTAATTTTATATATGAAAACATTTCTTCAATAACTTCAGGGTTACCTAGTAATTTTAATCCATCTAATATTAGAATAGTTGAGGTCGAAGAATGTGATAATTTAAATGGTATTATGTATTTAAAAGTTGGTATTACTAATTATATCGATGATAATGGTATATTACAAACATCAAAAATTTATGAGTGAAATGTTACTATTAACGGATTTAGAAGTATTGTTTCAACAGAAATTAAATCAGATTTAGTTTTATTAGATGTTTCAAATATAAAACCTTCTGATGTTGATAATGCAGAAGCAATTAGTATAATAATGAGAAATAAAAATGATATATTTAACTCATTACCTGACAATTTTAATGAACAAAATATTATTATTAATTCATTAATGCCAAATGATTCAGATGGTAGATTATCTATTTCGATTTCTATTACATCATATTATGATGAGGAAGGTAATATTGCAGGAACTGATAACCCATTAAAGCACACAATAACTTTTTCAGGATTTGGTAATACACAACCTACAATTATAAAAAGTAGTTTTAAAATCAAAAATGTTTCAAATATTATTGCTAGTGAATATACATCATTACAATTAAAACAACAAATTTTCTTTAATCTAGATTCTATCATCCCTTCATTACCTAGTGATTTCAAAATTAATGATATTAGAAATGTTGAAATTAAAAATGTTGATAATAAAAGAGGATCAATAAATGCTAATGTTAGTATTACTAATTATTATAGATCAGATAATGGTTTAGTAGATACTATAAACACTTTAACTAGTGAAATAAATTTTACAGGTTTTAAAGAAATTGGAAAAACACAAGCAGTTAGTGAATTTAATATTGGAACTTCTTCAATGGCAACAGCTAGTGAATATAATACCGATGAAATTTTTGAATTGATTAGTTTATTCTATAATCAAATCTTTTCACCATTACCAACTACATTTACAAAAAATAATATTATTAATGTAAAAATTATCAGCATTGATAACAAAACAGCAAAAATGAATGTTGAAGTAACATTAAACTTATATTTTAATGAAAAAGCAGACATTGTTAATGAAAATAAGAAATTTTATTTAACACTAACAGGATTCATGCCAGTTACCCCTACTATTTTTATTGAAACAGTTAGATTAGGTTCAATATCTCATATTTCAGCATATTCATTATCTCCACAAGAAATAATTCAATTAATTTACAAAAATAAAAATAAATTCATTCAAAATCCAGGACCTAATTTCTCAATCTCTAATATTAATTTTAAAAGTATAGATAGCATTAACAATTCTGAGGGTATGCTTGAAGTTTCTATTAATTATACTAATTATTATGATGAAAATGGATACTTAATTTTAGGAACAAGTATAACAAAAACCCACTTTATTTATGGTTTTTCTAAAAATAGTAAGAAAACAGAATTAATTAACTCAACTTTTTTCTTGCCTGGGTATCATGAAATTTTAGCTCAAGATATTGCTAAGAATACAAATAAAATAAAAGAAATTATTTTCCAAAATGTTAGTGAAATTTTTAAAGATATTCCTAACAATGTTACTATTAATGATATTACATTAGCTGATATTAATTTTGATAATATAAAAGGGCATTTAATTTTAAAAATTTATTTATCAAAATATTATAATAGTAATTCTATATTAATAAATGATCCAACTAAAAAAATATCTTTTAATTTAACAATTTCAGGATTTAAAAATGTTTCTCAAACAACACAAAAAATATTTGATATTTTTATTCCAAATTATTCTGAAATTTTAGCTTCATCATTAACTGATATTACATCTATTAAAAATTATGTATGATCAAATAGAGAAACAATTTTTGATTCTTTACCTGAGAATCTTTCGGTTAATGATATTAATATTGAAATTTCTGATATTGATAATCTTACAGGAAAATTATGCATTTATATAACATTATATAAATGATATTCAACAATAGGAGAGTTACAAACAAGTTCTTCATCTGATTTTAAACTAACATTATTAGGGTTTAAGTCAATAATCCCAACAGAAGTAAATACAAATATTAATCTTTCATTCCCTCCAGTTATTTCTTCAAATGCATTATTTGCTGAAACAATAAATCTTGAAGAATTAAAAATGGTAATTGTATATAATAAAAATATCATTTTCAATTCAATACCTGATGATTTCTCTACATTAAATATTCAAGGTATTCAAATTATCTCTCGTGATAATATTAATGGTATTGTTAAAGCTAAATTCTCGTTCTTTAATTATTTTAATAATCATGGTAATGTTGAAAAAAATCAAACATTCATAACAGAAGAAATTACATTTAGAGGATTTTTAAAAGCACATTCTACTTCTATAGTCGAAATGATTTCTATTGCTGATGAATGTTCTAATAAATTAGCTTCTGATTATGTTGCTGAATCATTTAATGAATTAAATAAAATTATTTTATCGAAGAGAGAAGAAATATTTAATGGTACATTGCCATTAAATGCAAACATTCAATTATTATCAATTGATAGTTATAATAATTTAGACGGAACAGCAAATGCATCTATTTCAATTGATAAATATTATGATCAAAATGGTAAGTTAGTTAATGATAATAAAATTTTCAACTTAAAATTAATTGGATTTAAATCAATTACAACATCTTCTACAATAGCAGGTGAAAATTTTTCAATCAATAACAATTATATAAACATTAATATAAATCAATTTGATGAAGTTTATAATAAATATTTCTCAAGTATTTATGCTTCAAACATCTCATCTTCACCAGAGTCATTTATCAAAATCATAACAATGGCATTAAATTCTCCAACTATCTTAAAACAAAATGGTTTAGTTGATCAAGGATATAATCCAATAAAAATTGAAAATTTAGTTTATAAACCAAATTCTGCTAATGATCTTTCAGGTAAAATTGTATTCAATGCATTTGTAACAAATTATTGAGATAATATTAATGGTACATTCTCTTCCACTCCTTTACCTATAATTATAGAATTAAGTGGTTTAAAAACAACATTATCATCTGAAGTTTCACCAATGAAAATTGTTGCACTTTTCTTAATTATTGTAGTAACTATTACTATCTGTTTATTAATCGCATTACTAATAGCTAAATTACCAAAAATCTTTAAGAAAAAAATATAATTTCGAAAAAAGTAAATAATAAATTATTTAAAAAAAATGATGAAAAAAACATCAAAAAAAACATATATAATTATAAGTGCAGTGATTGAAAAACTTCATTGCATTAAATATAAAACGTTCGAATAGTTAAGTAATATGTTTGATTGTTTTATGATAATTCAAGATTATTACTATTGATGCTTGAATATAACAAATACCTATATTTTGAAATTACTGATTCTTTTAAAAGGTGTTTAAAATCAAGTTGAAATAAATTATAAGTAATAGTATTGAATACAAGGGATAGTTTGAAATATTTTGTGATGGTACTTTGTGCTGTTGCACCATGAATACGATAATTGTTTGTTGTCTTTAATATTGTGAACATAATCAAAAATAAATTTGAAGAAAATGAAACATGATGATATAAAACAAGATTAAACGAATATTTACGATTTTATCGATTTATTTCCATTGGTTGCGTTTTATCCCTTTATATGTAATAACTCCTCTTTCATGAGCTGCAAAAAAACAACCATTTAAATTGATCAATTTAGTGCACACTTTAGAAATAAGGTGTGCATTTTTAATTGTTTTTTTGTATAATTAATATATATTGTAAAAAATACCCAAGAGTGAAAATATGAGTAAAATTGAAGAAAAATTAAATATAAGTGTGCCATCAGATTCAATGTTATTAATTAATGCATTAGATGATTTTTACCATGAATCTAATATGTTATTTAACAACATTTATTTATCTCAGACTATTTTTAATTTACAAAAACAAAAAACATTCCCATTATCATATGATCAATACGATGCTAGTTGATATAAAAACTTATTAATTTCAGCTGAAATGTTAATAGATAGATTTCATTATAATATAAGTTCAAGTAAGGATTACTCTTATTTATTTAATAATGTTAAAGATTTTGATTTTTTAGCATTTGCAAAAAAATGAAACACAATTAACTATGTTGTTAAATTTAATTTAGATGATAATATGTGAAAAGTTAAATCAGCTGAATGAAAAATTTCACAAACAACAATTTGATTAAATGAAATTGTTTCAATGAATATTAAATATGATAAAAATGCAATGGATGAAATTTCTTTTAATACTTCTAATTATGAGCCATTAGCATATGCAATTGGAAGAAATGGATTTGAAGAAGTAATCAATTATATCCTAGGTAAAGATAATAATAAAGAAGAAACTAAAAAACCTATTAATACTCAAGACATGAGTAATCAACAATCTCAACAACATAGAACTCCAGAAAAAGAAATTGACCCTCGTTCACCTGAAGGTGTTTCAATTGAAATGGATAAATTACTTGAATGAGTATTATTAAAACAAGCAACAATGAGAGCTAAAAATGCAATTGATAGACCTGAACAAAAAGAAATTTCACCATTAAGAAAAGTAATGGTTGAATTAATTGAGTGATGTGATAAGAAAGAAGTTATTACTAAAACATATCAAAACAATAAAAAATATGGTTTTGATCCATATGAATATTTGGATATTATTAATGATTTAAATAAAGTTAGAGAACTTAGAAAAGAATTAAATCAAAAAGTTGATGCTTGTTTAGAATTTGCAACTAATAATAATCCAGATGTAAGATTAAAACCTACAAAACAAATACATAGAAAATACTACAAACATATCAAGTTAGAGGAAGAAAAAATATCATTACCATCTAACAAAGATTTAATTAAAAAATTAGAAAAACTTAATAAAGAATTGAAATTAACAACTAAACAAACAAAAGTTAAAATTGCACTTGTTAATGAAGAAATAGAAAAATTAAATAATTTATTACCTGATAGTGAAAAAGTTGATTTAATTGCTGAAATGGGTGATGATATTAAAGAAATTGAAAATATAAATAACGATAAAACTTTAGATGAAGTTAAATCAAGCTTAATTACTGATGAGAAAAATGAAGCAAATTTATCGATATCAAAAAACGATATTAAATCAACTAGTAGTTCTGAAGTAGGACAAACTACTACTTGTAAAATTCATCCACAATCAGATGCTCCAATTAAATTAAAAGATACAAATGAATTTAAAGAATTAATTGCTAATACAGATATTAATGACTTTGTTGATGAACAAAAAAATGTTAATCATATAGAAGAATTAGCAAATAAAAAAATTAAATTAATTGATGCAGAATTAAATAAAATTAACAAAATCTTGTTAAGTAATAAAAAAGAAATTGAACACAAAAAAGAATTACCAATATCTAATGTAAAAGATGAAATGGATCAATTATTAATATGAATGACTATTAAAGTTAACGAATGTACTGAAGAGTTAAAAAAAATAGGATATGAAGTTAAATGAGTTGATAAAAATGATTTTTTAATTGAAAAAATTAATCATGATGTTCAAGAACAAAATAACATTGATTCGACAAAAAAAGAAATTGTTGTAAAAACAAAAATAAATAATAAAAACAATTCAAAATCTAATAATCACGAATTAGTTCCAAGTAAAAAACAAAATACTTCAAAAAAATCTAAAGTTAAAAAAGCTTAATTAAATTAATAAAAAATATTCATATTCATTCAATTTTATATATAATATATAAAATAAGAATCTATGACTAGTAATAAAATATTAAATAAAATTGATCCTAGAATTAAAAAAGTTCTAATTAGTGAAAAAGAACTTTCTTTAGGTATTACAAAGGCTGCAAAATGAATAGACAAAAATTATAAAAATGGTGATTTAATTATTATTTCT
>CASEPW010000077.1 GCA_949289925.1 uncultured Mycoplasmataceae bacterium | reverse complement strand
TTAATTATTAGACAAATTAATTTTTTATGATTAAATATAAAATGTAGTTATAAAAACTGTTAAATTTTATCTTTCCAATAACAAAAATTATTTATAAAAATATATTTTGTGTTAAATTTATATTTATGAATATAGCAATTATTTTAGCTTCTGGAAAAGGAACAAGATTAAAAAATAAAAATATTGAGAAGCAATTCATATCAATAAGAAATAAACCTATATTTTTACATACACTACAAAAATTTCTTGATAATAAAAATATTGATAAAATAGTGCTTGTTATTAACAAAAATAAAATAAAATTAGTTGAAAATAATATTAAAAATATTGATAATATTTCCATAATTTCTGGGGGAGAAACAAGAAATGAATCAATTAAGAATGCAATTATTTTTCTAGACCAACTAGAAACTAATGATAATGATATTGTTTTAATTCATGATGGGGTTAGAATGTTTGTTAGTGAAAAAATTATAGATAAAAATATAAAAATGTGTAAAAAATATAATGCTGTAACTACAGCTGTCCCATGTCTAGATACGATAATTAAAGTAAATGAAAAAAACCATATAAAAAAAGTTCCATGCCGTGATACTTTGTATAATAATCAGACTCCACAAACATTTAAGTTCTCATTATTAAAAATGATTTATTTAAATAAAAAAATTCCAAATACAAGTGATACTTGTAAACTTTTGTTGAAACAAAATATAAATGAACCTATTTATGTAATAAAGGGTGAATATGAAAATTTTAAAATAACTAATGATTTTGATTTGAAATGTGCAAAAAATAATATTAAGAATTAATTATTCTTATCTAGATAATATTTTATATTTATAATATCACTACTATTTATCCCACTAATTCTTGAAGCTTGGTCTAAATCATATGGCTTAATTTTATTTAATTTATCAATAGCTTCTAATGAAAGATTTGGTATTATTCTATAATCCAAAATATGTGATAATTTATATTCATATAATTTAGAAATTTTACTAATTTCTTCTTCTTGTTTTTTTATATAACCATCAAATTTTATTTTAATATCAATTTTATTTATTATTTCATCAGTAACATGTTGTTTAATTGTTAATAAATTAACTATATCTTTCAAAGATTTTTCAGGGCGTTTTAAATAGTCATATAAAGTTAAATTTGTTTTTTTTGTTTCTTTTCTTAAATTTGGAAACATACCTATTGTTTTATTTTTCAATTCACAAATAATCGAATCAATGATTTCCATTTTTTCACAAAAATTAATATATTGATTTTGATCAATCATTCCATTGTCATAACTTATTTTCATTAATCTTTCATCTGCATTATCATTTCTTAAATATAAACGATGTTCTGCTCTTGATGTTAATAAACGATATGGTTCTGTAACACCTTTAGTTGTAATATCATCTATCATTACTCCAATATATGATTCACTTCTTTTTAATATTAATGGTTCTCTATTATAAGCTTTACAACCTACATTAATTGCTGCAATTAATCCTTGTGCTGCAGCTTCTTCATAACCACTTGTTCCGTTAATTTGGCCTGCAAAAAATAGATTCTTAATTTTTTTTGTTTCTAATGTTTTATATAATTGTGTTGGATCAATAGCGTCATATTCTATAGCATATGCATATTTTACAATAACACAATTTTCTAATCCAGGTAATGATTTTATCATTTTTTCTTGCACATCTATAGGCATTGATGTTGAAAAACCACCAAGATAAATTGTATCTAAATGTCTCGATTCTGGTTCTACAAAGATTTGATGTCTAGGTTTGTCTGAAAATTTAACAATTTTATCTTCAATCGATGGACAATATCTAGGTCCTATTGATTTTATAACTCCACTATACATTGCAGATTTTTTTAAATTTTCATTAATAATTTTATGAGTTTCTTGTGTTGTATACACAATATAACATGGTAATTGTTTATCAAATGGTAAGTAAATTGGATTAAAATGATTAAAACATAATTTTTCATTTGTACCAGGTTCTATTTTCATATTAGAATAATCTATTGAATTTTTTAAAATTCTTGGTGGGGTACCAGTTTTTAATCTTAATAATGATAAACCAAAGTTTTTTAATGAATCGCTAAGATAATTACTATTTTTTAATCCATCGGGGCCTTCATCAATTGGATTTTTTCCTTTATATGTTAATGATTTTAAATACGTTCCTGTTGTGATTATTACATAGTCTGCAAGAATCAATTTATTTTTTTTACAATTTATACCAATTATTGTGTTATTTTCAACTTCTAATGAAAGTGCTTCATCAATGATTAAATCTATTTTAGAATTTTTTTTAATTTGTTCCATAAATCAATTATGGTATTCTACTTTATCTATTTGAGCTCTTAAAGATCAAACACCTGGACCCTTAGAAGTATTTAACATTTTCATTTGTAATTGTGTGTTATCAGCAGCAAGCCCTTGCATACCGCCTAATATATCTATCTCACGTGTAACAATACCTTTTGCTGGACCACCAATTGATGGATTACAAGGAGTTAAAGCCACAGATTTTTCATCTAATGTAATAAGGCCTGTTTTTAAATTTTGTTTTGCACATCCAAATGCCGCTTCTAAGCCAGCATGACCTGCACCAATAACTAAAACATCATATTTCATAATTAGAATGATTATATATGATTAAAACTAATCTTTTAACTAATATATTTCATATCTTGGTATTAAATTGTTATTTAAATCAAATTTTTCATTATATTTTATAGTTTTAACTTTAAAAAAATTACTCAACATAGAATTATCATTATTTGATACAAATACTTTAATTTTGTTTTTTAACATTTTTTTGATATTGGAAATTAAATAATCATTCTCAAGATTATTATGACCTACGATATTTATTGCAAAATTATTGATATTATAATCTTTTATTTGTTGCAATAATAAATCTAAGCTAAAGTTTTTGTTAGATAATGAATATGTGTGATAATAAATTAATACAAGTGCATCTTTTTGCTCAATATTTTTTAAAGCTTTTGCGGAAATATGACTTACTATTGCATCATTAATATTATTAGCATCATAAATATTTAAAATATCAGATCAATTAAAAAATAATTTATTAATAATGATTGGGTGATATGATATATAGTTCTTATTATTTATTTTTAGTTCATTAAAACTAATTGAAATTTCATCTGGTTTAAATAAATTTAATTTTGTTAAAATATTGTTTTTATTCTTTCTTTCTTTTTCATTTATATTTCTATTTTCATCATATAAAAACAATAAATTAGTATCATCTAATGAATAGTGAATTTTACTACACCCTTCAATTAATTCATTAATATCATTACTTTGAACTCCATAAATAGCAGTATTAATCTTTAAATTTATATTATAGTAGTCATTATTTACAATTAATTTTGTAGGTAATAATTTAAAAAGATTTTCATATTCCTTCAATGGATCTTTATCATCACGGTTATACATTTTATTTCCTTTAAATGAAAAACTTAGATTTGTTATATTATTAGTTTTAATTAAAAAAGCATATTCATTACTTTTTGTAATAAAATAAAAAGCCTCATTTTTTGAAAAAAGTTCCCTTGTTTGATTAAGTATTTTAATTTTAATTTTATTAGCAATGGATGCACCATATTTATTAGCAATTTCATCAAAGAAACTAAATTGCATTACAAATAAAATCCCATATTGTATGTTTGTTTTATCTCTAAAATTTTTAAAAAAATTATTAAAGTATTTATTAAGAATAAAATTGTTTTTCATATAAATACGATCATTTATATTTCTGGCATTAACAATGAAACGTGTAAATGGCTTAGCAATTGAATAAATAAATAAAATATAAACAAAAATTGAAATATTTGAAAAAACTAATGATAATACATTTTTATCAATATTACCATCTAAAAATAATATGTTTAAATTCATTAATAAAGTTATTAATAATGTGTAAATTAAAATTAAAAAGTTATTTTTATATCTTAAAATTCATGAAAGAAAAATAAAGATTAAAAATAAACCAATTAATAAAACGGTGTTTAATAATGTAAATAATTTAATTACTCCTAAAAAATAAAAACCTATATAAACTATTAGAATTAATAATAATGAAATTCAACCGATAATTGGTGTAAAAATTATTGAAAAAATAAAAATATTAGAGGCTAGAAAAATATTATTAAATCTTAATAATTCCAAATTTGATAAGAATACAGTGGACGATAAAGTAATGGAAATGAATATTAATCATACATAATAAAATCATTTTCTTTTCTTAATAAAATTAATAAATTTTTTGTTTCTATTTTGTATATAAAAAAAAGAATAACATGCAATAAAAATACATGAGGAAATTAAGAAATTAACAATTAATGAAGTTCAAAATGACAGATCAAAATTAATAATCACTGTTTTCACCACTATGCTGATGATTTTTTGTGCCTATATATTCAAATTTATTTTCATAACCTGAATCTGTAATGATTTTTGAAACTCTTTTAATTTCTTGTTCATTATTTAATTTAATAGTTAATGTATGGCATTTATCACAAAAAATTTCTGCATAAATATTGTGTTTTTCTAACTTTTCTAATAAAAAATTTAGACAAACATCGCAATCTATTTCATTTATCCGATATACTACATAAATCATTATCTTGATACCACCATTATTTTACCATCAATATCTGATAATTTTTGAGTAATTATTAATGCTTCAGAGTCAACACTTCTAATTGTTGAAACAATTTCAGGTAATTGAAAATATAAACATATTGTTTCAATATTTTGTTCTGCTGTTCATGAATATCCACCAATTGTATTATTTATAGTTAAAAAATGTTGATAACCTAGTGATATTAATTTTTTTTGAAGTTCATCTACTTTTTGAGAATAAATATTAATTTGAATAACTCTATTTTTTGGAAATAAAATCCCTACTAAGGTTGAAATAATGATAGCAATAATTATAGAAAACATAAGGTTTGGAGAAAATATTGATTGTAAAATTTTTGAAGCATTATTTGGGAAATATTCATGATATGTACCCTTAATAAATAATGGTACTATTGTTCCTAAAATAGAAGAAAGAATAATACAAATAGAATTAAAAAGTACTAATAATTTTGAAATTGATATGTTCTTAACTTTTGCATAATAAAATGTTACAATATCAGTTCCTCCAGTTGATGAACCGATCATATATAAAACAGAATAAGCAAAACCTAGAATTACACCTTGTGATGAAGCATAAAAAAATAATGGAATTACTAAATTAGCATTTGCTCATTCAATTATATTAACTGAACTATTTATAGTGTTATCAGTTGTATTTCCAAAAATAAATATATTATTTATTCCAGGAATAAATGATAGTGATAAACCAAAAATTTGTGTTGCACAAACATACACTAATGTTAACATTGAAAACTTTTTAGAAATTTTATAATATGCAAATATAAATAATGGAATATTCAATATAAAATAAAGTAATCAAAACAATAAGTTATAAATAATTAATGCTAATTTTGGATTATCAAAAATACTTGCTCTAACAATCTTTGCTATTCCTTGCAAAACACCTGTAATACCCATACTAAATAACCCTGTGTTTTGAACAAAAAATAATGTAGCAATTGCTGAAATTAAACCTAATAAAATAATCAAAGGAAAAATTATTCTTTTCTTTGTTGTAGAATAAGGTTTCATTAATTTTATTAATGAAGATTTGAATTCTTTTTTTTCCATTTGAAAAGAAACAATTTGAATGGATTTACTCTTTTTTTTATAAATAGATTTCTTTGCAGCAGATTTGTTTTTGATGCAAGAATTAATTTGTTTTTTTAATACATTTATTTGATCAATAATTTGTTTTTTTTCTAATCTATTTTTGGTTTTTTTAAGTTGTTTATTCAAATACTTTAATTCTTCATTTAAAGAAGCAAGGTCTTTAGAATTTTCATGATTAATTGTAGATGATTGGTTAGTAATATTTTCGTTATTCACAATATATTAATAAATTATTTTTTTTGTTCTTGAATTCTTGCTGATTTACCTGAACGTTTTCTCATATAAGAAATATAAGCTCTTCTAACTTTACCTTTTCTTTTTAAAACAATTTTATCAATTAAAGGTGAATTAATTAAAAATGACTCTTCAACTCATACACCATTAGATTCTTTTCTAACTATAAAACTTTCAGAAAGGCCTTTACCTTTTCTTCTCATAACAATACCTTCAAACTTTTGAATTCTTGTTTTATTGTTTTCAATAATTTTTGTTCAAACTTCAATAGTATCACCTGAATTAAAAGCAGGGATATCTTTTCTAAGTTGTGTAGCTTCAATCTCGTTAATAATTTGACCTTTATTAATTTTCATACTATTCTCCTTTACTTTCTATATATTTTTTATACAAATCTGGTCTGTAATTTTTTGTAATTTCTTCTTGCTTAGTTTGACGAAATTTTTTAATTTCATTGTGATTACCAGAAAGTAACACTTCTGGAACTTTATAACCTTCATAATCAAATGGTTTTGTGTAAACTGGGTAATCTAATAAATTGTTATTAAATGATTCACAATCCAAAGACTCTTTATTTATGGCATTATCTAATAATCTTGTAATTGAATCAATTATTACTAATGCTGGTAATTCTCCTCCAGTTAATATATAATCACCAATTGATATTTCTTCATCGATGTAATTAGTGATTCTTTCATCAAACCCTTCATAATGACCACATATCAATGTAATATGATCATTCATTTTTAAATCATTAAGCATTTCTTGATTTAATGTTTTTCCTCTAGGTGAAAGAATAATTTTTCTTGTATTTAATAGTTCTTTTTGTCTTAGAGTTTCAACTATTGGGTCCAACATTAATACCATTCCAGCTCCCCCACCATATTGATAATCATCAACCTGTTTATTTTTTAATTTAGAATACTCTCTAAAATCAACTATTTCAATTTCAATAATACCTTTGGAAATTGCTTTTTTTATAATAGATGAATTTAAGTATTCATTAAAAACATCTTTAAACAGGGTCAATACAGTGATTTTCATATTTATTATTTTTTAGTTGTTTTTTTAGCTGGTGATTTAGTTGTAGATTTTTTGCTTGCAGATGATTTTGTTTTTTCTGTTTTTTTAGCTTTTGTTTTTTTTGTAGCTAAATGTTTTGCTCAAATACCATTATCTTTAAGAATTTGTTTAACTCTATCAGAAGGTTGAGCTCCATTTGCTAATTGTTTTAAAATAGCTTCTTCTTTTAAAACTATCTTATCATTGTATGGATCTAATTGACCTAATAATTCAATGTATCCACCATTTACTTTTGTTCTAGAATCTGTTGCTACAATTCTATAAAAGGCAGTTTTATGTCTACCTAATCTTGTTAATCTTAACTTTACCAAAACTTTTCTCCTTTTACTATAAATGTATTAAATACCAAATCATTATATAATAAAAAAAATAAAGTGTAAAGTATTTTTACTTTACACCTTAAAAAATATATATTTTTTATAATTACCTTGCAGTTTTATCAAAATGCAATCCAAG
>CASEPW010000076.1 GCA_949289925.1 uncultured Mycoplasmataceae bacterium | reverse complement strand
TATAGAATTTACAATGAAAGATAAATTATTTCAAAAAAATATAAAATGCTTTAATGTTGAAGAGAATGTGTATTATTGTATTATTGATACCATTAATGAGTATAAAAATCAAACCATAAAGATAAATGTAAAAATTGGAAATAAAACTATTTTTGGTTTTTAAGTAAAAAATCATTGTACTTTTTATCAATCATTTTTTTAAGTTCACTAATTAATTCAGATTCCTTAACTGTTTTAATAATTTTTCCATTTTCAAATAAAATACCAGATGATTTCGACCCTGCAATACCTATATCAGCATGTTTTGCTTCTCCAATTCCATTAACAACACAACCTAAAATTGAAATTTTTAAATTAAAATGTTTGTCTTTACAATATTCTTCAATTTCATTCACTACTGAAAATAAATCATAATCAAGTCTTCCACATGTAGGACAAGATATAATTTCGACACGATCTTTTCTTTTGTTTAAAAAATTTAACATTTTAATACAAATTTCAACTTCTTTAACTGGATCATCACTTATCGAAATTCTTATTGTGTCACCAATTCCTTCGTTAATTAATGGAGATAAACCAATAGTTGATTTTATTGTTGCATCAATTAATGTTCCTGATTCTGTAACACCAATGTGCATTGGATAGTTAAATTGTTGACTAGCTAATCTATTTACTTCCAAATTTAATAATGGATCTGATGATTTTAATGAAATAACAATTTTTTTAAAATTATTTTCTTCAAATATTTTTAAATATCTTGTTAATGTCATAATCATTGATTTAGAGCTTATTCCATATTCTTTAACAATATCTTCAGGTAATGAACCGCAATTTACACCTATTCTAATAAATGTATCATGTTTTTTTGCTGCATTTATGATTTCAATTATTTGTTTTTCATCTGTAATATTACCAGGATTTAATCTTATTTTAAAAACTCCAGATTCTATTGCTTTTAAAGCATATAGATAATTAAAATGAATATCAGCAATTATTGGTAATGGAGAAAGATTAACTATTTCTTTAATAGCATCAGCATCAGCATCATCAAAAATTGCAACACGAACTAAATCACATCCGGCATTTTTTAATTTAATAATTTGATTAACTGTTGAGTTTATATCCTTAGTTTTAGTGTTGGTCATTGATTGAACAAGAATTTTTTTATTTTTATCAAAAATAATATTATTTTTCATTTAATACCTTTTTTACTTCATCAATTAGATCTTTTACTTGATTTTTGCTATCTAATTTAAACCCTGAAGCTAACTTATGACCTCCACCATTAAATTTTTTTGCAATTTGATTAACATCAATATCTCTAGATCTTATTGATCCTTTTCAATAATCATTTTCTTGATTATAGTAAACATAAAATCATATTTTTATTTCTTTAACACCTGATAATAAGTAAACTTTATCATGCAAATTTTCAGAACCAAATTTTATTGATTTATTTTTATTAACAACAATATAAGCAAATCCAGATTCTTTATCGATTTTGATCATTTTTCTCAACTTATTATCTAAAACCATTGAAGAAATTGGATAAATAAATAATTTTTCTTGAACAATTTGTTTATCAAAACCAATAGTTGAAAATTCAGTTAATAATTCATACGTTGATTGTGAGACATTAGGATACATAAATTTCCCTGTATCTGTTAATAATCCTGCATATAAATAATTTATAATTTGAGAATTAATTGGTAATTTATTATTAATTAATAATCAACCCACCATTTCACAAGTCGCTGATGTTGTTTCATCAATTCATTCCAACTCTCCAATATTTTCAACAAAAATATGATGATCAATTCTAATAATAGTTTTGAACTTAAATTCTTCTTTAAAACCTAAAACTCTTTTTTTGTTAGCAGTATCAACTATGATTGCAATTGAGTTTTCAATATAAGGAATATGAATTGGTTCAATTTTTAAATCAAATAACTCACCATATTTTTTTATAACTTGATCATTTAAGCCAAATATTTTTGCTTGTTTTTTTGCAAGTTTTAATGAAGCAGCAAGTGCACTTGCTGAACCTAAAGCATCACAATCTGGATTTTCATGAACAAATATTGAAAATTTAATATTATTTTTTAAAACATCTTTAATTTTTTTAGTAATAGGTGGATTAGTTATCATTTTTAAAATCCTTTATAGTGTTATTGTAAACCAATTCTTCAATACTAGTTAATAAATCTAAATTTTTTTCAAGATCTAACACAATATCAATTTTTGGTTTTGTTATAGGTTTTTTTGGTGCAAACAAAGAGCATGAATCATCAAAAGGAAGGATAGAAGTTTCATATGTATTAATCTTTTTTGCAATATCAATAATCTCGTTTTTGTCAAAAGTTATTAATGGTCTAAGTATTAATTGATCAGTTGCAGAGGAAATAACTTTCATACTATCCATTGTTTGTGATGCAACTTGACCTAATGATTCACCTGTAGCAATAGCATCATAATTATATTTTTTTGCAATTCTTGTTGCAATTCTTAAAAAAGATCTTCTTAGTATTGTAATTCTATAATTTTCTTTACTAATATGAGTAAGTTCATCTTGCACTCTTGTAAAGTTACATACAAATAATTTATAATTTTCAAGTTTTTTATTTAAAGTAACAATTGAAGCTAATTCTTCAACTTTCTTTAATGCATTAGGAGAGGTGTGAGGTGGAGTGATAAAGGTCAAAAAATCAACATGTAAGCCTCTTTTCATTAATAAATGGCTTGCAACACATGAATCTATTCCTCCTGAAAGTAAAACTAAAACTTTTCCTTCTATTCCAATTGGTAATCCATTTGCACATGGAATTTTTTTAAAATAAAAAATAATATCATTATTGTTTACTTCAATATTGATTTTTAATTCTGGATTTTTAATATCTACATAATAATTATCATTATTAGATAATATATAAGAAGCAACTATACGATTAATTTCATCAGAATTTTTTTTAAATTTTTTATTTTTTCTCTTAGTAATTACTTTAAAAGAAGTTTTTGTATTATCTAATAATTCACAAATTTTATTATTCAATAAATCTAAATTTAAATCTATTTTGTATGCAATTGATAAATTTGTAAAACCTGGAATTTTTGTAATAATATTTATGATTTCATCTCTTTGATCATTACTAAAATTTTCAATTATGACATTATCAAAATTCTTAATAAATTTCAAATTTTCAAATTCTATTAATGCATTTTTTAAATTTCTAAAAAGTAATGATGAAAAATCATCACGATTTTTTCCTTTTAAAGTTAATTCTCCATATTTTAAATAAATAATTTCTTTCATATTATAAATTGATTTGAGAGTTAAATCACTCTAAATCCTCCTTAGTAAGTTCGGGACTAATTCCATTAATTATAAATTTGTTGTATCATTTTTCAGCTTTATCTATTTCTTTTTTAAAAATTGCTAAATCAATATTAAAATCAACAAGATAAATTTCTCTTTCATTAATATTTGTTTGTTGAGGATAAATATAATCTTCAGTTGTTAAAAAAGCAATTGCAAACAATCCTTTATCAACATTTCTCAAGTAACAATAAAGACCTAATTGATATTTATATTCTTCTGGAATAACAATATTATTTTTTGCATCAAATCATTTTGCTTTTTTCTCTCCTTTAGATTTAACTATTGGAAAATTATTTTCATCTTTTTGTAAGACAAATAATCCATTTTCTCTTTTAAATTTAAATGCATCAATAGAAGATGTTTTAATTTCTAAAATTGGTGATGAAGGATATAAAAAATTACCATTTTGATCTATTGGTTCTCCATCAGGAATACCACCAAATATTTTATTTTCACTAAAAACATCCCATTTACATTCAAGCGGATTATGTTGTTTAAAATTTATACCTGTTTTTTCACAAACTCATTTATGAATTTTAGGTTCTATAATATTACCTGCTTTTGCATACATTTCATCCATTTGTTCTGTATATATATTAA
This sequence comes from uncultured Mycoplasmataceae bacterium, assembly GCA_949289925.1. Classification (GTDB taxonomy): domain Bacteria; phylum Bacillota_I; class Bacilli_A; order Mycoplasmatales; family Mycoplasmoidaceae; genus Mycoplasma_L. Next base: position 5,689 of record CASEPW010000076.1, on the reverse strand, counting down.
CCATTTGTGCTCACATTTTTACTGGAGAATTATAATCAGATTTGTTTAAAATAGCTGATAATCTAGTTCCTGTTATTTTTTTAAATTTACTTAAATTTAAATCAAGATATTCTTTACTTAAAACAATTCTATTATTTTCAATTTTAAAATCTTTATTAAAAACTTTATTAAATGGCATTTCTTGCACCTTTCTTAGCTTTTTTAATTCTATTTGAAAAATCTACAAGCTCATCAATTGCATCTTTATATTCTCCATTATCTATCATGGCAGAACATTTATTTATTGTTTCTTGTTCTATATCAATATATTGATTAAAGTATAATAACAATTTTTGTGCAATATTTTTTAAGATCAAGAAATTTGAAATTTCATCAGAGTTTCTTTCTATAAATGTTTCTATATTTCTTAAATCCTTAATACATTTATCTTCTACTTTCTTAGAATTTAATAATTTATTTTGATATTCTCTTAAAGTTAAGATATAGTTTCCAATATCATGCTTAATTTCTTTAACCTTTAAATTGTTAGTATCGATAGTGTAAAGTAAATAATTTAATCCAACAATTTCATTATCAATTGAATAAACAGCAGAATAATAGTTTTCCATTTCTAATAAAAGCATTTTTCTTAAGTCAATGTTTTTATTCAAGAAAAATTCTATCTTTTTATAAATATTAATAATTGTTTCTATAATTTCAATTGAATAAATTTTTTTATCTTTTAAAACTTCTTTACATTTTTTGATATCAGTGAATATTTCATCAATATCTTTAACACATAATACTAATAAATCTGAAATTTCAGCATTATATTTAAAGTCTTCATTAATACGATTGTAAATCATTGTAGTTGCATTTGAATCATATTTATTTAAAAAGTCTTTTAATAATAATTTAAATTCATCAAAGTGTTTATCTAAAAGTTTTTTAAACTTAACTTCTCTTTTAATATTAGTAATACATTTATCCATATTGATAATAAGATCTGAAAGTATTAATTTTGTAGCATTAAAATCCTTATTTCATAAAGCCTTATTAGAACTTGTTATTTTCTTATTTGATGTCGATAATATTTTTTGTATTGATTCTCATAATGATTCTGAAAAGATACTATCTTTATTTTCATCAATAACATTTTTTAGATTTAATGATAGTGATTTTACTAATATTTGATATCTATAAATTTGATAATAGTCATCAACTAAAATATACAATTTCTCGATATTCAATATTGCATTCAAAAACGATTTATGAGCTGAAACATTATCTATTTTCATTAAATTTTCATTAATATCTTTTGTTGTTTTCTCAATAATTTCAATAACTTCTTCTAGACAGTTATTTGATTTATAAAATTCAGTTTTTATATTATTATCTCTAATAAAAGAATTAAGATTATTCATAATCTCAGATAATTTAACTGCTATTGATGAAGTGTTATTTGTATATTGATTTGTATCAAAATTTAAAATACGGTATGAATTTTCCTCATTTTTTATGATATTTAAATTATTTTCAATAATTTTTAAATATTTTCAAACTTTAATAAGATGGAAATTTTTTGTGTAATTTGACAAATCAAAGATTTGTTTTTTGATAACCTGCATTTGTTCTGTATATGTCTTATTTAAATTTGAAAAAAACTTATATAGTGGTTGTAATTCTTCATTTTTTTCAACAAGATAAGCAATATGGTTTAAATTTGACGCTATTGGATTATCATTGTAATGATTAAAACGAACCATTAGTTTATATAGTTTATACAACACTAAACGTTGCGTTAGAAAAACAACAATAAATGTTATTAAGGAAACACTTAATAGTGATAAAAATATATATAAAAATATAAACAAAATGTTAGTATTCATTATTATTCGTTGTCGATTTCTACATCATCAAAATTAACTTCAACATCTGTGCTACGTCCAAAAATGTCGATTAAAACACTAGCAACACCTCTGTCTTCATCAATTCTAACAACTTCTCCTTTTTGGTCTTTCATATTACCATTAATAATAAGAACTTTTTGACCTACACTGAAATTAGGTACATATTTTTTCTTTTCAACTATAATTGCATCATCAGTAGATGAAACTAACGAACCATCAACTACAGCAGTTTCACCTTTGCTAGTTTCAACATTTAATAATGCATTAATTTCATCGTCCCCTACTGGAATTGGTTTAGCATTTTGGCCACTTGAACCAACTATACCTGTAATTAATTGTGTATTTCTAATTGCATATCAAGCATCATCAGTCATAACCATTTTAATAAAAATATAACCAAAGAATTTATTAACATAACTTGTTTTTATTCTTTTATATTTTGTTTTTCCATTTGCATCAACAAATGTTTCTCATGAAATATTCTTCATTTTTTTACCATAACTTGATGGTAATTCATCTTCAGCAAAAATTTCTTCTGTAGTAACAGCTTCTTTTATTACTTTAATATCATGAATTAAATCACTTAATCCATAAGCTTCAATTTTTCCTTTAAGATTTTTTACTACAGTATCTTCATTACCACTAATAATTGTAATGATATATCATTGTGCATCATTGTTTTTATTTTTCTTTTTACTTGCCATATTTATTCTCCTTGTAATAATTTTGTTATTTCTAATATTGCTGTGAATATTGCTGATAAAAATCCAACAATTAAAATCACAATTCCTAGGTATTTTATTGTTAACAATGGGGGAGATCAAATTATTCTTCTAAATTCTTTACCCACACCATATGCTCACTTTTTTAAATTTCATAATATAGTGTTGTGTTTCTTACCAAAATCATATTTTAAATTATATATTTCTTCTTTTTTTTCTTCTATTCTAATGTATGTATTTTCTTTTAATTTATAGATTTCATCTTGATAATTATTTTTATCTTTTTTTGGTATTTCTTTTTTTGATTGTTTGTAATCTAACTTAATGTTTTTGATATCTTTTTTTAACTCTTTAACTTTTTGATTAAGTTCAAGTTGTTGTTGTTTCAAATACTGCTTTTGTTTTTTCTTTTCTTGCTTGGTTTTTGCAATAGAATCTGTAATAATTTTTTTTGCAGCTTGATACTCACTTTTATTGTTTGTTTTATTTTTCTTAGATGGTCACTTCATTATTTTGACTCCTTATGTAATGTTTTCTTATTACATTTTGAACAATATTTATTTAATTCTAAACGTTTTGTTAAAAAAGGTGATTTTCTATAATGATAATTTCTTGATAAACATTCGTCACAAATTAAAATAATTTCTTTATTCATTATAGCAACCTCCTTTCATTTTTTAAAAAACTATCAATAACCTTATTATATGTTGATAATTCAATATCTTCTATATAAAATGCATCCCAAATAATTTCTTCTGGTTTTTTAACTTTATTTTTTTTATCTCTTTCTTTTTTAATTAATAATGTATTTATTAAATAGCAAATAGATATACATATGATGTATGATCAGAAAAATATTGATGCTTCTCAAACATATACAACTTGTCCTTTTGAATAAAACAATCCTCAATCAGCAGATAATAATGAATCATTAATATTTCTAAATGAAAAAGTATAAACAATTTGAAATAATAACACAAATAAACAACCAACAATAGCTATAGGCGCTGTGAAATAAAATGCAGGGATTTTTTGAACTTCAACTTTTTTTCTAATTCTATTGATAACCCCACCAACAATTGCAATCCCATAAATACCAAAAAATAATGTAGTTGGGAAATTTGAAAAACCATCTATATATGCATCAGTATTTTTTATAATAGAAGGAATACCTATTGCAATTATAAATACTAATGCAAATATAGAATTAAGAAAAAAACCTGTTTGATATTTAAATTTTTTATTTTTAAAAATCTTTTCATCCACAAATTTTTCTATTTTTTCAGCTTTAAAAATTAACTTATCATCAATTAAACTTTGCCAACTACTCATAGTTATTGAACAAAACCCATTAACTACACCTATAATAGATATAAATAAAAATAATGCAAATAATATATTTAATATTTTTTTACCATTTTGTGTTAAAAATGTTGCATTATTAAAAATGTTTAATGCATTTCCTGAACCTGTAAACATTAATGATATTGTAACTAATAAATAAACAATCACAACCATTGTCATTCCGATAATAATAGTTAAAGGGACATTTCTTTTTGGGTTTTTAATATCAGACGACAAATTACCAACACCAGTAAATGAATCAAAAGCAAATAAAATAGAAGGTAAAGAAATAATAATTGAAACAAAACTAAAAGATGAGTTTGTTGAAGAGACATTATTTCCTCCTAATATAGATTCAGAAGGTTGCAAAACTGCATATATAATCCCTAGACAAACAACAATTAAAATAGGCACGATTTTTAATGATGATAAAATTAATTGCATTTTTTTAGAAAAATTAAATGCTAAGAAATTTACTATACTAAAGAAAAAAAATATAAAAATTCCTAATCCAATAACAGCTGCCACATGAATAGAACTATTAAAATCAAAAATTCTAAAAAAAGTTTCTGAAGCAAATAATGAAATACATGAAGAAATCATTGTGTAATAAAAAAATGGTTGAATAATAACAACAAATTTCCCAAATTTTTGACTCAGTAATTTTTTAATTCAATAACCTACACCGCCTTTTTTTGAAGTACAAGAACCTACTTCTCCAAATGATCATGCAGTTGCCAAACATATTACTGCTGCTAATGATCAAGCAACCAATATACTTATATAATTACCTTTATTTATTTCAAAAACAGCTCCATTTTTTAAAAAAATACCAACACCAACAACTGTACCTATTAGGATACTAATAGAATAAATAAGACCTATTTTTCTTGCTGTTTTGTTTTTAACTATTTTTGTCATTGTAGATATAAAAAAAAGAGCAATTGCTCTTTTATATTATACATAATTTATTTAAAAAATATACTTTTTATATTTGATTTTTCTAATTTCTTTCTTATCAAGAAAATATTATTCTCAACTGTTTTTGTTGGGATATTCAATTTTTTTGAAATTTCAATATTTGAATAACCATCAATTTTCATCTTTATTATTGTTTTATGGATATCTTTTTTTAAGATATCATATATACAATCCAAATAATGACTTAATTGATAGTTGTATTCTATAATATCATTCTGCTTATTTTCATCATTTGGATAATGAAAATTTGAGTTTAAAATATGGTCTGCAACCTTTTTATGAGATCTAATAAAATTTAATGATTTTGTTCTTACCCTAACTACAAACTTACAAAAAAATAAGCATGGGTCTAATTTATAGTTAATAAATTCATTAATAGTTTCTTTATAAGCTATGTAAATTATAGAAATTCCATCATCTCTATCAAATACAGTTTGCATGTTAAAACGTATTGTTTCATTTTGTCATATTTTTAGACAATATGGCATTAAATCAGCTAACAATAAATAGTCGATTTTTTTTGAATTAATCATTGAATTTAACAATTTTATATGTTCTTCTTTCATCTATACCTCCTTTCACGTTAGATAGTAAGTATATTTTTTTACTTTTATTCCTATTTTTTTACTAAAAAATTACTAAATATAAATACGATTCTATTTTATTTTGTTGAAACTATAATCTTTTTACACAAGTTGTATAATCAACATAGTACATAAAAAAATACAAACCGAAGTTTGTATTTAATTGTAC
>CASEPW010000075.1 GCA_949289925.1 uncultured Mycoplasmataceae bacterium | reverse complement strand
TGAAAATAATAAAAATAAATTAAAAATATTATTAATTAAAAAATTCATGATGTTTATTGAACTTATATTATAATATTAATATAATATAAGGAATTACTATGGAAAAATTATCTAAATACATTGATCATACAATTTTGTCAGCTGATGCTAGTGAAGAAAAAATTATAAAACTTTGTAATGAGGCAAAAGAATTTGATTTTAAATCAGTGTGTATCAACCCTTTTTATATTGAGAAAGCTAAAGAATTGTTATCTAGTACTAATGTGCTAGTTTGTACTGTAATAGGTTTTCCTTTAGGTCAAAATACAATTGAATCAAAAGTTTTTGAAACTATGGATGCAATCAAAAAAGGTGCTGATGAAATTGATATGGTTATCAATATAGCAAGATTAAAAGCAAAAGATATAGATTATTGTATCAATGAAATAAATAAAATAAAAGAAGCTTGTTCTGGTAAACTTTTAAAAGTTATTGTTGAAACTTGTTTATTAGATGATGAAGAAATTAAATTAGCGGCTGAAATTGTTTTAAAATCTAATGCAGACTTCATTAAAACATCTACTGGATTCTCTAAATCAGGAGCAAATATAAATGATATTATTACTTGAAAACAAATATTAGGTAATAATAAAAAAATTAAAGCTGCTGGTGGAATAAGATCTTATGATGATTTAATAAAATTTATAGAATCAGGTGCTGATAGAATTGGAACTTCATCAGGTGTTCAATTAATTAATAATAAAAATATTAATGATAATTATTAATATTAATTTCTTTTAGCTTTTTTTGGTCCGTGATCAATATGATGTTCATTATTATATAAATCAATAGCTTCTTTTAATGAAACTTTTTTGTTAATTCTAGCTTCATGCATTTGCATGTGATTTTTATTTCTTTTTTCTGCTAGAACTTCAGCTAAAGATTTTACTTTTACATCATTATTTTTTTCAAATCCATTATTCTTGTTACTCTTAATTTGTTTATTTTCACTTATAGTTGTTTTTAGTTTGCTTGATTGGCCCATTCTAGCCATGCCGCCAACACCTGTTATATTATCAACATTGTTTTTATTGTTAACAATGTTTTTGTAATCTAGTTTATTAGTTTCATTTATATTTTTGTTTATATTTTCTTCAATAATAACATCATTTTTATTTTCACTATTTACATTAAGGCTTTCAACTAATTCTTCGAAGTTGGTAATTTTATTACTATTTTGTTTATGATCATGAATCTCATTGAAGTAACTAATATTATCAGTACCACCTTCACCAATATTTGAATCAATTCTAATATTAGAATCAAATTCGAAAATAATTGATTGTTCTTTTGTTTCTTCATTACTATTGATTACAACAATTCATTTGTTCTTTTTAGCAAATTTTTCTAGCACTTTAATTTTCAATGATTCTTTGTTTTCATCATCAAAAATAACTGATGAAAGTGTTAATATTTCTTTATTTTTTTCTTTATCAAAATATAAATTAACAACTTCTAAACCGTTTTCAATAATTAACTCTTCAAGTTTTTCATTTTGTAATTTTTCAATTAGTTCTCATTTCTTTTCAGAAGAAGCTCTTTCTAATAATTGTTCATTATGTTTTGAAGAAATTCATTCTTCTCTTCTTGGTGTAACTCTGTTGAAATCACTTTGTGCTTTTTCTAGAGATTCATCTGTAACAGGAACAAATTTATTTTGATCATCATTTGATGCAGCATCACTATTTTGAATACCATTATTAATTTGTGGAGCTTGTTGTGGTTTTGGAATACTTGGAGGAGTAGGTCTATTTGTTGGATTTGTTGTTCCAAATCTATTAATTGAGGGGTTTTTAACTCCACCATTATTTTCAAATATTTTTTTAGTATATAGTTCTTGTTGGTTTTTATTTTTTTCAATAGAAACATCATCCATGTAGTAAGCTTTATCTAAATTTACTCTAACTACATCACTAGGATTAACACCTGTTTTTGCAAATTGAACTTCAAATGATTGTTTACCATCAATAGTTTTTGCAAACTCATTGTATTTCTTAACAATATAATCTTCTGCAGAAATATCCCTTTGTTTAATTTTTGGAGAATGATATATTTTCAATAATAAATCAGCTTCATCATCCCCTGTAGTTCAATTTTCTTTATATGTTTCTACATCATTAGGAATATATTCAAAATTATCTTCACCATAAATTATTTTTAATGTCTCATTAGTTATCTTATCTTTTATATCATCATAAATATCTTCAAGGTTGTTAGAAAATTTGTTGAAATTTTCTTCATATCTTTCTTCTTGTTTCATTATTCTTTTTATTTTTTCATAGTTTGATATTGCATTATTTGCTTCATTACCATATGGGTTATAAGTATCTACGATTTTTTTATCAAATTCATTAAAATCATAGTCATTATAATCAACTGACATTTTTAACATTTCTTCTGAATATTTTGAAAGTTTCTTTTCTTTAGAACGACAATCATTTTTTTCTTTTTGTTTTTCTTTAGAAGTTAAATCTAATTTATTATCAGGTTTTTCAATAGAATTATTTCTTAAATTTTCAGAAATAATAGTTGCTACATATTTTTGATTGTTGTCAAAATTATTATTACTATTTCTCTTTTCTACAAAACCAGGTCTAGAATTAATATTTCCACTGTATACATTCTTTCCATTCATAAAAACCCCTAAAAACAATATATATCTATTATACTAAAATAAAATCACAATTATAAACTAACTCTATAAATCAAAAGTTTTAATACTAATATTAATAATTTTTTTATCACTTATATTCATTTCACAATAAGTTCTATTATTAGATGGGAATCTCGGTTTGGAAATTGAACCTGGATTAATAAAAATTATGTTATCTACTTCTTTTATTGATGGAATATGTGTGTGCCCATATATTAAAACATTTACATTTTCTTTTTTTGCTAACTCTAATAATGAATCTGATCAATTATTTTTATTTTTTATATGGTGTTCATCTCCATGAATTAAACAAAATTTTATTCCCTCAATTTCAAAAATATTCTTATTTTTATCTCCTCAATCATTATTACCATCAACATGATAATCTGTATTATATAAAATTCATTCTTTTGACATTTGATGATCTCCAGCATGTATAACTATGTCATATTTGCTTTTTAATTTTGTTCAATCATTTATCAAGTGACTATCACTTAAAATTAATATTTTCATTAAATATTCTCCTTTTTAATCTTTTCAATTATTTCATTAGCAATTTTTTTATTAACTATTTGTGATAAAGTTTCGACGTTAACATCTTTTAATGAAAAGATATTAGGATATATATTAATAATTTTTTCTTTTGTTTTAGGACCTAATCCTTTTATATCATCTAAAAATAATTGCATTTGAGATTTTAATCTTTTTTCTCTAAAGTGAGTTATTGCAAAACGATGTACTTCTTCTTGTATATTAGATAGCATATTAAATAGTGGAGTGTTTTTTTGTATTGTTATATCAACTCCATTTTCATCAACAATACATTCTGTTTTATGACTTCTATTTTTTTTTAAACCAATTATTTTAATATTTTCTATTCCTAAATCATGGAATGCATTTTTTGCAGCAGTAATTTGTGGCTTACCCCCATCAACAATCAATAAATCAGGTAAATCTGATTTTTTTATAAGATTTTTGTATCTTTTTTTAATAGCATAAATCATATAATCATAATCTGATTTTCTATCAACATCTTCAAGGTTTATTTTTCTATAAAATTTTTTATTTTTAACACCATCTATAAAAGTTACAATTGCAGATACAGGATTTTGATTAAAAATATTTGAGTTATCAATCATATCAATTCTTCTAATATTATCAATATTTAATAATTTTGCTAATTCATCACAAGCTCCTAATGTTCTATCATATTCATAGCTTGCTTTTAATTTATAATCAACTAGATATTTTTCTGCGTTTTTTATAGCCATCAATATTAAGTTTTTATATTTTGATTTTTCACTATTATAGATTTTGATTCCTAAAAAATTTGATAATAATGCTAAATTATCTTTTGAAACATTTATATAAATTTCTTTTGGAATACGATTGTTTTCATAATATTGTGTAATATAACTAACAACAACCTCTTCAATATTTTCATTAAAATATTTTGAAATATGTTCGCTTTTTGATAATAATTTACCATCATAAAAATTAAATATATTAATCACTATATATTCGTCATTTGCAAAATATCCAATGATATCAATATCAATGTTTTTAATAAATTCGACAAATTGTTTTTGACTTATTTTTTTTAATGAATTTTGTAAATCTAAATAATATTTTGCATTTTCAAAATCTAAATTATCTGCTGCATTCTTTTCTTTTATTCTTAATTCATCAATAATTTTTTTACTTTTATTATTGAAGACTCCATTTAAATCTTTTTTTAACTCTTCATATGTATCATTAGAGATGTTATTGATACAAGGACCTAGACATTGTCCTAAATCATAATAAATACATTTTCTTTTAGGAACATTATTACATTTTCTAAATGGAAATAATCTTTGCAATAAATTATATATTTCATATGCATTTATTTCCAGTGATGGAAAAGGCCCATATGCCTTTCCTTTAAAACTTTTAAATTTTCTTGTGTATATAATTCTTGGATCTTTTTCATTTGTAATTATAATGTATGGATAATTAGAATTTTCTTTTAATAATACATTGTATTTTGGCTTATGAGTTTTTATTAAATTATTTTCAAGAACAAGAGCTTCATTTTCATTGTTAACAATAATATAGTCAACATCATAAATGTTTTCTACTAGTTTAAATTTACGATTATTTCCTTTGTTGTTAAAATATTGAAATAATCTTTTTTTAATATTTTTTGCTTTTCCAACATAAATAATATTATCATTTTTATCTTTTCAAAAATAACATCCAGCTTGTGTTGGTGCATTATCTAATTTTTGTTTTAGTTCTTGTCTCATAACTCTCCTAATTTTATAATTTTAAAGAGTCTCTTTATTGAAACAATTAGTATGTCAATATCCTCACCTGTTAATATGTATTTAAAATCATCAAAAATGAAAACAATTTCTTTGTTTGAAAATTTAATTTCTTTAATATTTGAAATTCTAAAAGAAACAATATT
>CASEPW010000074.1 GCA_949289925.1 uncultured Mycoplasmataceae bacterium | reverse complement strand
TTATCTATTTCTTTTTGAATAACATTAAAATTCATTTGAAGTATTCTAAGTGATGATGCTAATGTTAATAAAGTGTTGGGTTTATTTAAATTATTGACATCAAAATTAATAAAATCTAATAATCACATAGCATTTAATTCATCATTACTAAAAATTGTTTTAAGTATCTTAATAGAATCATCTATTGATTTAAAAATATTATTAAGTTTTTTAGTTGAAATTTTCATCAAGTCATTAAATAAATTTTTGATATCATCAATTTCCTTTTTTAGTCCTTTAAAAGTTTTGAAAAATAATTTAAATTTTTTGATATCAAATAAGTTATCAATTAATTCATTTATTTTATCAATGATTAGTTTACTACTTTCATTATTGTTATTTTTAAATATCTTCTTAACTTTATTAAATGCATTTTGATGTGAATGTTTCGAAAGTTCTAAAAATGTTTTTTTATTTTCATCACTAATATTATCATTAGTTAGGTTGGTAATAATTTTATTAAGCTTATTATTTATTTTTAGTTGATAAATACATTCATCAATAATTTGATTGTCATCATTATCAACAACTGATTTAATATTTTTATTTATGTTATTTATTAATATACAATTATCAAATATTTTTTTATAGCAAAAATTTGGAATTGATTCCCATTTTATAAAATCAACACCAAAATATTCTTTTGCTTTGATAATAAAGAAAGATTTTCTTTTATCAAGTTCATTATGAAAATATTTATCTAAATCTTCATTAATAGTTTTAATCTTGTTTTCATCAATTAGACTATAATCTAATCTATTCATAAAACTTTCATAAATTTCACGTTTAAATTAAATATGATTATCTAGTAATTTTTTTACATAAATCAACAATGTTTTGTACAGATGCTATTGTACTACCTGTTGCTAAAAATCTTATGCTCTCGTATTTATCTGATTTGATATAAGTTGTAAAATCGACTTTATTATTTAATTTTCAATAACCTATTAACATATTATCAATTAAAATATTTGAGATAACATAATTTAATAAAGTGGATTTACCTGTTCCTGGACCACCATTTATAGCTATATAGCAATTGTTGTCTCTAATTAAATTCTTTATGGCTAATAAAGTTTTAATTTGACTTCTTTCTAATCCATTAGAATTGTTATTAAAACTAGCTCCATAATAATCTATATTGTATAGATTAGAATAAAATTCATTTAAATATTGATCAGTATCATAATCATAATTTAATTCATATGCCTTTTTATTATCATTAAGATTTAATAAGATGTTATCTAAAAGGTTTTGATCTTTAGAAGATTTGTATTCAAAATATTTACATATGTTAATATCTGAGTCTATATCATCTTCAGCGTTTGATTTAAATAACACATAGTTTATATGATTGAAAATAGTGTTTTGTTTCATACTGTTATTATACATAAAGAATTAATTAAATTATTTTGTTATCTTATCTATAAATGTCTCATGCATTTCTTCGGGTTTAAATTTTAGAAATTGCATTGAAATAGGTAATAGAGTTTTATATAAATAGTTATCTCTTGTAATATTTTTTAAACAAAGACAATATGAATATTTATTGATATTTGCAAAGATGAAATATAATTCATATTTTTTATTTTTAACATATGAAAAACTATGATTGTCATAATTAGATACAGCATCAAAAAAATAATCTAAACCTGTTACTTTAGATTCAATAAATTCTATTAGTTTTTTTGATGTATTAATTTTATTTAAATCTTTTTTATACTTGTTAAAATTGGTTTGAATTTTATTTTTCAATGATTCTCATTTAATTTTGCCACTTATAACTTCATGAAGAAATATCTTAAAATTTTGTAAATTATCTTTTCTATTAATGAAAAGATAAATATATTGAAAACCTAATAAGTGAGGTATGTTTTCTGATTTAATATGTATAAGATAATTATCATGAAAATATATATTAAATTTAAATCCTAAAGTAAATAGAGATTTGTTTTCTAAAAAATTATAAATATTCTTAATATGTATTAAAAACTCATTGTTATTCATAAATAATAAAAAAATCACGCCTTAATAGTTCACAACAACTAGCGTGATATAACAAATACTCTATTATTTTAAAGTGCCCGAGAAAGGAAGAGGTTGTGCCCATTACACACTTATATTATACAATATTTTATTAACTTTTAACTTTTGTTGAAACTTACACTATCATTGGAAAGTTAAAATTTAACACTTTCATAGGATTCTTTGGAAAGATAAAATTTAACACTTTTATAACTATAATTATTAGT
>CASEPW010000073.1 GCA_949289925.1 uncultured Mycoplasmataceae bacterium | reverse complement strand
TAAAGAATTAATTTTAGCAATAAATGATTTTCCAAAACCTGGAATTATTTTTAGAGACATTACTCCTATTTTTCAAAATCCAGAAGCATTGAGAGATTTAATAGATCAAATGTGTGAAATGATTAAGGATTTAAATATAGATGTTATTGTTGCAGCTGAATCAAGAGGTTTCTTATTTGGTTTACCAATGGCAATGAAATTAAATAAACCTTTTGTTTTAGTTAGAAAACCAAATAAACTTCCAAGAGAAGTATATAAGCAAACATTTAATTTAGAATATGGAACATCAACAGTTGAATTACAAATTGGAGATATTAAACCTAATCAAAATGTATTAATTGTAGATGATTTATTGGCTACAGGAGGAACAGTTGAAGCTATCGAAAAATTAGTAAAAAAATCAGGTGGTAATCCTATTGCTTCAATATTTGTTATTCAATTAAAAAAATTAAATGGAGAACAAAAACTTCAATCAAAAGTTTATAGTGTTTTTGATTACTAATGAAACCTTTTTTATTAGATAATGTTTTACAAAATATAAAAAACTCAATTATCGAATCTGGTAAAGAATATTTTAATTTAAATAAAGTGAGTAAACTTGAATACAAGCATAAAAATAATAAATACTTTATAAATGGGATATGTAATCATTATCATTCATCCTGTGAAATTTATGATAATAAAATACAAAATTTTACTTGTGAATGTTCTCAATATAAATATAAAATTTTATGTAAACATGTTATTGCAATTTTATTTTCATTTAATGAAAAGATAAACATAAATATTAAAAATGTAAAACAAATTGATGATCTTAATTTTGATGAAAAAATAATAGAAATTTATAAAAAAATATTATTAATTGATCATTTATTTTACATTGAATTTACAAATAATACATTTAGTATTAATAATACAGATTTTAAGTTGTTGAATGAATTAAGAAATAACATTAGTGAACTTAAAAAAATGTGCAATTCTTTTTCATTAAAAGATGATATTAGTCTAGAGAAAGTTAAAAGAATATTATATGAATATGAATTTATTTCTCAATTCAACACTAAGGAAAATGAAATTTATCAAGGAGATGATATTGATAAATTGATTAAAAAAATTTTCAATGAAAATTTGAGCTATATTAAGATATTTATTAATCGACATGAAATTAATAAAATTAAGTTCATAGATTCGAATAATAAGACTATTACAATAAATTGTGAATACTACAAAACAACATTTGACTTTATTTTATCTACAGATGTAACATTATTAGATTTTATTTATTCTTATGATTTTACATATATGTTAATTAAAACAAATGATGATTTAATTCTTTATAAAATAAAATTTGATGATATTAAAAACTATAAAATATTAAAAACAAATTTATTTAGTTCTAAAAACAAAAATCAAATTGAATCAAAAATACAAGCGCTAGAATTATTAAATTATTTTGATGTAAAAATAAAGAATTTTATAAATAACAATAAAAATAAAAAGATTGATTTAATCCCTGAATATGATGTGAACATCAAAAAAATTATTTTACATGTTAAACCTAATTTTGATGATGAAAAAATTTTAAATCAATTATTAATTGAAATGTTTGGTTGCTATATAGAAAAAAATTATAACTTTAAGCAAAAGAAATTTATTTTTAATAATAATAGTGATTTTGATAATTTTATTTCTAAATTTTCATCAAATGAAATTTTTAATTATATCTATCCATCTTATATGAATAATCATGATAAGCAAAAAATTGATTTAAAATTTGATGTAAATAATGATGAAATTAAATTTGATATATATAGTAATATTATTAATTCAAAATTAAAGTTTGATCAATTACAAAAAGCATCAAGAAATAATGAAAAATTTATACAGTTTGAGAACGATATTTATTTAGTAAAAAATTTCGATTTAGAAGAATTAGAAAAAAAATTTAAAAAATATAATATGAATAAATTAGAATTTTCAAATAATTATATTGATTTTAAAAATATTTTTGCGCTTTCAAAAGAAATAAATGACAAAAAATTAATAGAATACATTGATAAGATAAATAATTATCAAGTTGAATTAAATATCAGTGATGATATATTTAAAATTTTAAAACCATATCAAATTGAAGGTATTAAATGAATGAAAAAAACATTATCACTTTTTAATGGATGTGTTTTAGCAGATGAAATGGGTCTTGGAAAAACAATCCAAACATTATCATTAATTGATGATTTTTTAAATTCTAAACCAAATAATAAAAATATTTTAATTGTCACTCCTAGTATACTTCTAAAAAATTGATTATTTGAAATAAAAAAATTTAATTTTAAACTAGATTTAATCTTGTTAGATGGAAACAAGAAAAATAGAATTGAGTTACTAGAGAAAAATAAAAATAATAATAAAATTTTAATTACTACCTACAACCAAATCATTAATGATTATGAATATATAAAAAATATGTCATTTGAGTATTTGATTCTTGATGAAGGTCAAAGAATTAAAAATTTAAATTCATTAACATCAAAAAAAATTAGATCCCTTAATGTACATAATCGTCTAATTTTATCTGGTACACCAATTGAGAATAATTTAATTGAATTGTGAACAATTTTTGATTTCATATTACCAAACTTTTTAATTCCATACAATAATTTTAGAAATAAATATAAATCAAAATTTTTAAATCAAAAAGATATTGATTTTTTAAATTTACAAATCTCACCATTTATCTTAAAAAGAAAAAAAATAGATAACTTAAAATTACCTAATAAAGAAATTAATGATATTTTTATAAAAATGACAAAAGATGAAGAGGATGAATATAATAGAATGCTAACTAATATTAAATCTTCTTTAAGTGATATCGATAAAAATGATTCAATAAATATCTTATCAATTTTAACTAATCTTAGAATGTTTTGTTGTATTAACAATTATGGTTCAAGTAAAAAAGAATTTCTCTTTAATGATATAAAAAAAATATTACCAACAAAATCAAAAATTATTGTTTTTTGTTTTTTTTCTTCCATCCTAGAAAAGATTTCAATTGAATTAAATGAATTAGGAATAAAAAATTTATTATTAATTGGTAAAACAACAAATAGATGAAAAATTATTGATGAATTTTATAATTCAGAATGTCAAATATTATTATGTTCTTTAAAAACAGGTGGAATTGGTTTAAACCTTACAAACGCTAATTATGTTTATAATATTTCTCCTTGATGAAATGAATCAAGTGAAAATCAAGCATTTGATAGAGTGCATCGAATGGGACAAGAAAAGAATGTTCAAATAAAAAATTTATTATTGGAAAATTCATTAGAAATTGATATTTATAACATAAAAAAACAAAAAACCAAATTGATAGATAATGTTATAAATGATATTGACTATTATGATTTATTAAATAGAATATTAAATAAGGAAAAATAATGACTGAAAAAGAAATTATAGAAAAAATAAATGAAGTAATTGAATCACTAAGAATATATATTAATCAAGATGGTGGTGATGTTGAGTTTTTAAAATATGAAAATAATAAAGTGTATGTAAAAGTGCTGGGAGCATGTGTTGGGTGCGGAGCTATTGAGTTTACTTATAAAGATGGATTAGAAACAATTTTAAAGGAAGAAATCCCTGAAATTGAAGAAGTTATTGTTGAACAATAATTAAATTGGAGTGTAGATAGTTTTGGGGAAACTACTTTTAAGGATTAACATTAAAAAGTATAAAAACTATTAATCCTTGATATTAAAATTATAATC
>CASEPW010000072.1 GCA_949289925.1 uncultured Mycoplasmataceae bacterium | reverse complement strand
AATTATTAGACAAATTAATTTTTTATGATTAAATATAAAATGTAGTTATAAAAACTGTTAAATTTTATCTTTCCAATAACAATTTTTTTGTAAAATGTTTGCAAAATATACAATATGAAAACTAATGTTCTTGTTATTACAGGTGGAGTTTATTCATCTCTTGGTAAAGGTATTATTGCAAGTAGTATAGGTTGTATATTGAAACATGGAAAATATAAGGCTTCAATGCTTAAATTAGACCCATATTTAATACTGATCCTAGTTTATTAAGTCCAATACAACATGGTGAAGTTTTTATCACAGAAGATGGACAAAAAACAGACTTAGACATTGGGCATTATGAACATTTACTGGTATGAATTTAACACATCCTGCTACACAAACAGGTGGAAGGTTATACACTGAAATTTTTAATGATGAAAAAAATAATAAATATAATGGGGCAACTATTCAAATTGTTCCACATTTAACTAATAAAATTAGTGAGAAGATTGATTATGCAATAGAATATGAAAATAATCCTGATTTCTTGATAATTGAAATTGGAGGTACTGTTGGTGATATTGAATCTTTAGCATTTATTGAAGCTCTTAGATTGTATAATGTGAAAAATAAAAATGTTTTATTTATACATTGTTCACCATTATTTCAAATTTCTTCAAACGAAGAAGTTAAAATCAAACCAACACAACATTCAATAAAAACATTAAGAAATTTAGGAATAAATCCATCTATTTTAGTATTAAGATACAAAGAATTGATTTCAGATGTTGATAAAGAAAAAATTTCATGAACATGTGATGTTAATCAAAAAAATATCTTTGTTTCTAAAGAATGTAATAACTTATATGAAGTTCCTAAAATATTATTTGAACAAGGTATACACAAATCAATAATTGAATTTTTTAATTTAAAATCAAATAAATTCAATAGAATGATTGAGATAATTTTTTAAGTAGTATTTATGCTAAAAAGAACAAAAAAGTTAATATTGCTATTTGTGGTAAATATTGTGAATTAAATGATTCATACCTTTCATTAATTGAATCTTAAAATAGCAAGTTATCAATTAAAGATTGATTTAAATGTTAATTTATTAAGTTTGACCAAATAAATGACAAAAATTTAAAACAATATGATGGTTTTGTTATCCCTGATAGTGAATATAATGAAAAAGGTATTTTAAAAGCAAAAAAGATTGTTGAATATTGTTTAAAAAACAATTCTCCATATTTTGGATTAAATTTGGTTTACAATCGTTAATTGAATATTTTTTACCTGATACTAAAAATTTATATACGAATCTAGATTCATATAACCTTGGTTTAAAATCAATAAAACTTAAAAAAGGTTCATGTATCAATAAAATATATAGAAAAGATAATATTAAAGAAAGACATTGAAATAATTGAACAATTGATGTAAGTAAAATTAATGTTAAGGAATTAGTTGTTTCTGGTTCATGCAACGACTTCGTAGATGTAATTGAAGTAAATAATAAAGTATTTGGAGTTTTATTCCACCCTGAATTTATTTCAAAACCAAATAATGCACATCCATTGTTTATACATTTTTTAAAATCAATTAATAAATAATATCAAATAACTTATTAACTACAAATAATGTATATTCTCATGTTCAATTATTATTGATAACAAAATCAGCTTTCATTTCATTTTTTTGTTTAAATATTTTATTAAACTTATTTTTGCTAGATGAAGTTATTAATGATTCATTTCTTCTAACTTCAATAACAAAATCAAAAATATAACTAAAAAATTCAGGATCAATTTTATAAATAGCCATTTCAACAATCATATCTTTATAAAGATTTCTAAGTTGTCTTAAATGATTTCTAATTAAAGGTCAAATTAATTTTTGTAGTTTTTCTTTTGCTTCTTGATTATAAACAATCAAATCACCAAGTTTTTGTTTATTAACACATTGATTGTTAACAAATTCAGGTCCAAATTCATTAAGAATTAAATCGTATCCAACACGACCAACTTGATATAAATCATCAACATAATTATCAACGTTATAAGTAAAATATCCTTTATTTTTTAAATGATCTAAAATAGCACTTTTTCCAACATTTGGTTTTCCAGTAATAACAATAAACATATTTACTCCTTATTGTATAATTATAAACTAGTTTTTTATTTATGATAATTTGTATTTGTTGAAACTTACACATGGACATAATTTTGGGACAATTACTTTATAACATATTATTTTTATAATTAATTGGACTAAGTCAACTT
>CASEPW010000071.1 GCA_949289925.1 uncultured Mycoplasmataceae bacterium | reverse complement strand
TAATTAATTTAATCGAAGGGGTAAAAATGTCTGATAATAACAATTAATTGAACTATTAATCTTTATTGAATTCATTATTTAAAATCGGAAATGTAGATAGTTTTGGGGAAACTACTTTTAAGGATTAACATAAAATGTATAAAAACTATTAATCCTTGATATTAAAATTATAATCTATCATCAAATAGAATTTTTAATTGATTATAAATTATAGTAATGTATTAAGTTTTGGAGAAACTTAATACATTGCCAAAAACTGTTAAATTTTATCTTTCCAATAACAAAATAAATGTCTATTTTTTTGAAACTATATGTTTTATTAACAAAGTAAATATAACTATTTTGACTAAATATCACTTTTTTTATTGCCAATTGCAGCTAATTCAGTTATTTTATCTCTGAGTGTAGCAGCAAGCTCATATTCTTGATTTTTTGCTGCATTTAACATATCTTTCTTTAATTGTTTAATTATTTGTTCAGTTGTTTTTTTATTTTTAATAACTTTATTAATATCTTCATCTTGATCAAATAAAGAGTTTGATATTTCTTTAATAATTGTTTTTGGTGTTATATTATTATTTTTATTAAATTGCATTTGAATATTTCTTCTACGGTTAGTTTCATTAATAGCATTAATCATATCTTTTGTTTGACTATCTGCGTACATAATAACTCTACCATCAACATTTCTGGCTGCTCTTCCTATCATCTGAATTAAAGATTTTTCGCTTCTAAATAAACCAGGCTTATCTGCATCAAATATAACCATTAGTGAAACTTCAGGAACATCAATTCCTTCCCTTAATAAATTTATTCCTACCACAACCTCATATTTACCTTTTCTCAAATCATATAAAATTTTTGATCTTTCAATTGTTTTAAGTTCATTATGTAAATATGCTACTTTAATACCACGTTGTTTTAAAAACTCAGATAGTTCTTCAGCCATCTTAATTGTAATTACCGAAACAAAAGTACGATAATTTCTTTGTCTTTGTTTAATAATTTCATTTATTAAATCATCAATTTGATATTTAGTTGGTCTTACTTCAATTACTGGATCTAATAATCCTGTTGGTCTAACAATTTGTTCCACAATACAATTATTAGAAATTTGCTTTTCTCAGTCATTAGGAGTAGCAGAAACAAAAATAGTTTGACTTGTACGAGAAAAAATTTCATCAAACATTAATGGTCGATTATCTAATGCAGATGGTAATCTAAAACCATATTCTACTAATGTTTCTTTTCTACTTCTATCAGTATTATACATCCCTCTCATTTGTGGAACTGATATATGAGATTCATCTATAACAAATAATCATTCATCATTTTTAAAGTAGTCTAATAATGAATATGGAGTTTCTCCTGGTTTTCTATTCTCTAATTGAGCTGCATAATTTTCAATTCCAGGACATACTCCAAATTCCTTTAAGGATTCTAAATCATATTTAGTTCTTTGTTCAATTCTTTCTGCTTCTAACAATCTATTATTAGCTTTAAAGAATTTAATTCTTTCTATCATTTCATCTTCAATTCTTGTTAGTGCATCTTGTGCATTTTCTCTATTTAATACATATTCATTGGCTGGAGTTATTAATATATTGTTCATTTTTTCGACAATTTCACCTGTTAAACTATTTACTTTAACTATTTTTTCTAACTCTTGACCAAAAAAAGACAAACGGTAAATATGTTCATTATCAAAACCAAACATAATTTCTAATACATCACCTTTTAATCTGAACATACCAGCTTTTAATTCAATAGCATTAAATTTATAATCCATAGTAACTAATGTATTTTTTATATATGACATTTCATAATTAGTGTTAGTTTTTAAAAATAATCTATAACGATTAAAATCTTCTTGTGAAGATGTAGGATATATACATGCAACTGATGCTACTACAATTACATCATCATAATTAGATAATGAATTTAATGTAGAAAGTCTCATCATCTCTATTTCTACATTTGATTGTGCATTTTTTTCAATATATGTATCAGTTCTAGGCAAATATGCTTCGGGTTGAAAAAAATCAAAATATGACACAAAATACTCAACATGATTGTTTGGAAAAAAAGATTTTAATTCTAAATACAATTGACTAGCTAATGTTCTGTTATGTGCTAATACTAAAGTTTTTCTTTGTGTTTTATTAATAATATTTGCAATAGTATAAGTTTTACCTGTACCAGTAGCTCCTAATAACACTTGGTATTTATTAGTTTTTAAATTATTCAATAGTTGATCAATTGCTTTTGGTTGATCACCACTTGGTTGATATGGAGCAACTAGTTCAAATCTATTTTTTATCTTTTCCATTGTCTAAATCAAAATCAAACTTAACAGTTCTTTCTTTTTCTTTTAATTCATTAACACTTTCATTACTAGTTTCCACTTTTTTAATATCAACACCTTCATTAGACAAAATATCATTAATAGCATCATTAATTTGTTTTAAGTTTTGATTTGTATATCCTAAATTTTCTGATTTCTTTTCTTTGTTATATTCAGGTAGAACAATATTTTCTTTTTCAAATTTAGGTTCTTGTGCTTCAACCTCAGCCACAATTTCATCAAATGTTTTATTATTATTTGTTTCTTCAACAATAATTGTTTCATTAATTGCTGTTGGTTGAGCTTGTTGTGACGTTGTATTAGCAAAAATATTACCAATTACTGTTCCTTGAGAAGATTGTGATTGTGTGTTTTGAGCATTCGCATATTTAACTTCATTCAATTTTACTATATTTCTAATTACTATTTGAGCAATCAATTTTGTCATTGATACAAATAAACGATCTGAATCTTCAACATAAATATTCAATGGTGATTTTTGTTCAAAACTACGAAGAGTAACACCATCTCTCAATTTTTGAATTTTGTCTAAGAAAATAGTTCAATTTGAATCAATAACAACAATTAATATTTCTCTTCATTGGTTTAGAGATTGTGCTGATTCATTATATAATTTAGTTAGTTCCTCTTGAATGTGGTTAATAATTTTATCTTTTATTTGTTCTTCTGATAAATCAATAAAATCATTTGCATTTAATTGATAATTTGATAATAAGTAATTATCATTGATATATTTAACTAAACTATTAATGTCAATCATATTAATGTTTTCAGGCTGTTTATAAATACTAATTCCATATTCAACAACATATGGAATCATCCTAATAACAATATCTAATAAATTATTAGATTTTAAAATATAGTCTCTTTGTTTATAAATTAATTCTCTTTGCTCACTTAATACATAGTCATAATCAATTAAATTTTTTCTTACATCATAATTTAAATTTTCTACTCTTTTTTGTGTTCTATCTAATAATTTAGAAAAGAATTTTAAATCAATTATATCTTCACCCATTTTTCATTGAGCTTTATCAAATTTATCAGTTGCAAATCTTTTGAATAATGAATCTTCTAAAGATATAAAAAATCTAGATTCTCCAATATCACCTTGTCTACCACTTCTACCTCTTAATTGGTTATCAATACGTCTTGATTCATTTCTCTCTGTTCCTAAAACATATAAACCACCTAATTCTTTAACACCTTCACCTAATTTAATATCAGTACCTCTACCTGCCATGTTTGTAGCAACAGTTACTGCACCTTTTTGACCTGCAAGTTTAACAATTTCAGCTTCACGTGCATGATTTTTTGCATTTAAAACTTGATGAGGAATATTTATTTTATCTAATAACTTATGTAATAATTCTGAATCTTCAACAGAACCTGTACCTACTAGAATTGGTTGACCTGTAGCATGTCTCTTTTTAATATCACTAACAATATATTTCCATTTAGTTTTTTTATTACCAAAAACAAAATCTGGATGATCTATTCTTTTAACTGGTTTGTTTGTAGGAATAGGAACAACAACCATATTATAAATATCTAATAATTCTTGCGACTCAGTTAATGCAGTACCTGAAACTCCTGCTAATTTTTTATACAATCTAAAAAATGATTGATATGTGATGGTAGCAATTGTTAAATTTTCAGGTTCTATTCTTACTCTTTCTTTTGCTTGAATAGCTTGGTGCAAACCTGCACTATACATACGCCCTGCTAATATTCTTCCAGTAAATGAATCAATCAAAGCAATTTCTTCTTCTTGTTTTTCTTCATTAAATTTAACAATATATTCTTTACCTAAAAACATGGTAAAGTTTGCTTTTAATGCATTCATTATTCTATGAACAATTTCACTATTTTCAACATCATATAAACTTTTTAAATTAAAAAATTCACAAGCTTTTCTAATCCCGTTATCATTTAAATTAATTGCACTAGATTCTGCATCCATAACATAGTCATTTTCATTTAAAGTGTTTACAAATCTATCTGCTTGTACATACAAAGAAATATCATCCGATGGACTACCAGCAATAATTAATGGAGTTCTAGCTTCATCAATAAGAATTGAGTCACCTTCATCAACAATAGCAAAATTTAATTCTCTTTGCATTTTGTCAGCAATATTTTGAACCATATTATCTCTTAAATAATCGAAACCTAATTCTGAATTTGGCGCATAAGTGATATCACATGCATACATTTTTCTTTTTGTATCGTTATCTAAAGCAGATGTAATATAACCTACACTAATACCTAATTTTGATAAAGCTTCATTAGAAAATTCAGCATCACGTTGAACTAAATATTCATTTACTGTAACGATATGAACACCTTTTTTAGATAATGCATTGACAAATGAAACCATAACTAGAACTAGTGTTTTCCCTTCCCCTGTCATCATTTCAGCAAAATCACCATAATGTGCAATAATAGCACCAATCAATTGCACTTTATAAGCCTTTAAACCGTGAGTTCTATAAATAATTTCTCTTACCATTGCTAAAGCATCAATTAAAAATGCATCAATAGGCATACCTTCATCTCTTATTTTGTCAATAATTCTATAAGTTTTATTTTTTAGTTCAGCATCAGATAATTTTTCATACTTTGGTTCCAATTTAATAACTTGTGTAGCTATTTCATCAGCTTGCTCTAATAATCTAGCTCTTGGCGCTATTTTTCTTACTTTATCTGTTAAAATTTTAAATCTATTTACTAATTGCATTTTATTCTCACTTTATTTCGTCTACAGTTTTTTTAACTTTATTTTCTTCAATTTTACTTATTGTTCCATCAAAAAAATGAATAACTCTATCTGCCATTTGCGCAATTGCAGGGTTATGTGTAACAATAACAACAGTTGTTCCAATCATTTGATTAATTTGTGATAATGAATTCATAATAATTTTACTCATTTCAGTATCAACAGCTCCAGTAGGTTCATCTGCAAATAAAATTTTTGGTTTTTTTATTAAAGTTCTAGCAATAGAAACTCTTTGTTGTTGACCACCAGACAATTGACCAGGATATTTTTTAGCTAATGAATCTATTTGCAACATTTTCATAATATTATCAATTAAAAAATATTCATTGTTAACAGTAGATAAAGAATTAGTATCTTTTAAATATTCATAAATTAAATTTTCTCTTTTTAATTTATATTCATTAATTTTTTCTTCTTTAATATTGCAAGCATTTAATATTTCATTAATTTTTTCTTTATATTCATCATTATTAATTTCAGAAACTTTTTTAAAAATAGTTTTAAAACTATTATATTGTTTTTTTAATTGCTTTTCTTGATCAATGAAATTAGAAATTACATCTTTATATTCCTTATTTAATTCTCTAACTTTTTTGTAATAAATCTTTGAAAAATACGAGTTATTCTTTTTTTGTAAATATTCACCCAATAAAATATTATCTTTAACGGTTAAGTTTGGTAACAAACCATATTGTTGAAAAATATAACCAACATTTTCTCTTCTAAATGTTGTAAGTTCTGTATTATCAAAATTAATTAAATCATTTCCCAAAACATTAACTATACCTTGAGTAGCTCTTTCTAAACCTGAAATAATATTCATTAAAGTTGTTTTCCCTGAACCTGATGGTCCTAAAATAACTATAAATTCTCCTTTTTTAATTTTTAAATCAACATTTTTTAAAACTCTATATTCAATATTTTCATTAATGAATATTTTTTCTACACCTTTTAAATCAACAATTAACCCGTCATCAATAGATATAAACTTTTCACCTTTATGAGGCTCATTTAATTTTTTTGTTAAATTAACTTGTTGTTTATTTGAATTCATAATTTAAATTATACATAAATATATTAATATATTTAATTTTTTATTTAAAAAAATAATCAACAATTTTATTAACATTAGTTTCCCACAAAAATATTTATTTTTTTCTAAAAAAATATAAGGAAAAATTGATACATTTGATTTTTAATCAACTTTTCCACAGAACTAATAAATATAAAAAAAATAATAAATATAAAATAATTATAATTTTTTATTAAAAGCCTTACAAGCATTAATATATAATCTTTCTACCGTTTCATCAAAACTAATATTTTTAATATTTGCAATTTTTTCATTAATATATTCAACATATATCGGGTTATTAATTTTACCTCTATAAGGTACTGGAGTTAAAAATGGAGAATCTGTTTCAGATAAAATCTTATCCAATGGAATATATTTTACACAATCAATTAAATCATTTGCGTTTTTAAACGTTAATATACCAGAAAAAGAAATATAACAACCTAGTTTTAAGTATTCTTCCATAATATTTAAATTCCCACTAAAACAATGAATTATAATTCTTGGTAATTTATTTTTAGATTTTAAAAAAGAAATAGCTTCATTGTGAGCATCTCTTATATGCAATACTAAAGTTAAATCATATTTTAAAGATAAATTAAAATGTTCTTCTAAAAATAATAATTGTTTATTATAATCATAATTTGGATAATGGAAATCAAAACCTGTTTCACCAATAGCAATAATTTTTATTTTATTTTCTAAATAAACTTCTTCTAATTTTTTAATATCATCAATAGAGTGATTATTTGTTTCATTTGGATGAATTCCTATAGTCGAATATATATTTGAAAATTTATTAGCTAATTTTACAGATATGATTGAATCTGAATATGTTGTTCCTATAATATTCATTATAAAATTATCATCAATATCTTTTATGTATTGATCAATATTATTATTTATATACGGTTCTATATTTAAATGACAATGAGTATCAATTTTTTTCATTACTTACCTAAACAAAACTTTTTGAACATTTCATCTAATTTATCATATTGTAATGTTTTTCCTAAAAAATTGTTAAATTCATTTAGAATAAGTTCGATTTTTTGAATAACTAAATCTAATGGGATATTGTTTTTTAACTCTATAATTATTTCATCAATTAAATATAATATTTTTTTAATTATTTCAAATTGTCTATCAGATTG
>CASEPW010000070.1 GCA_949289925.1 uncultured Mycoplasmataceae bacterium | reverse complement strand
ATATACCACATGTCTTTGATCCAAGATCTAATCCAATTTTTCTCATATAATTATTTTTAATTATATATTATTATTTGTTAAAATGTTTATATGAAACAATATTTAGAATTGCTTAACAATGTATTAAATAATAGTGAAAAAAAAGATGATAGAACTAATACTGGAACTATTTCTCTTTTTGGTTCTCAAACTCGTTATGATTTGAAGGAATATTTTCCAATAATAACTACTAAAAAAGTTAATTTTAGAGCTGTTGTTGGTGAATTGATTTGATTTATTCGTGGAGACACTAATATTAAGTATTTAGTTGATAACAATATAAATATATGAAATGAATGACCATATGAAAATTACAAAAAATCTTCAGAATATAATAATGAAACATTGCAAGAATTTATAGAAAAAGTTAAAAACGATAGTGAATTTGCTAAAAAATGAGGTGAACTTGGTCCGGTATACGGAAAGCAATGAAGAAATTTTAATGGTATAGATCAATTAAAAAAAATTATTGAAGAAATAAAAATAAATCCAAATTCTAGAAGATTGATTGTTTCTTCATGAAATCCAAATGATGTTGAAAAAATGCTATTACCTCCTTGTCATTGTTTTTATCAATTTTATGTTTCAAATAACAAATTATCATGTCAACTTTATCAAAGAAGTGCTGATTTATTTTTAGGAGTTCCTTTTAATATTTCATCATATTCATTATTAACTATTTTAATTGCAAAGGAATGTGGTTTAGATGTAGGTGAATTTATTCATACAATTGGTGACAATCATATATATTTAAATCATTTGGAACAAGTTAAAATACAATTATCAAGAAAACCAAAAAAATTACCAAAATTAATCATAAAAAGAAATGTTAAATCAATTTTTGATTATGAAATTGATGATTTTGATTTAGAAAATTATGAATTCGATCCATTCATTAAGGCTCCTGTTGCTGTGTAGGTGTGTTATGTTAAAAATGATATTATGCTTAGATAAGAACAATGGAATTGCAAAAAAGAATAAACTTGCATGAAATGTTAAAGAAGAAATGCAACATTTTAAAAAAACTACAATGAATAAAACTGTGGTTATGGGTTATAATACTTTTTTATCTTTAGACAAGAAAATATTACCTAATCGTAAAAATATCATTTTTAGCAATAAAAAAGATTTAAAAATTAAAAATGCAATAGTTACTAATGATATAAATTTTGTTTTAAAACTTGCTAAAAAAAGTGATGTATTTATTATTGGTGGAAAACAAATTTATGAATTATTTAATGAATATTGTGAAGAAATTATAATGTCAAGATTAAATAAATCATATAATTGTGATTTATTTTTTGAACCTAAATTAAAATATTTTAAGGAAATTAAAAAAATAAAACATGATGATTTTAGTGTATATTTTTATAAAAATTTTAAACATAAAATATTAGATGGGATAAAGGTTAAGAATCAAATCCAAAATAAGTTAGTTATTCAAAAAAATGAATTAGTAAAAAAATATAATAAAATTCCTAAACTAGTTATTGTTCAAGTTGGCAATGATTTTGCAAGTTCTTTATACATAAAAAATAAGATGAAATTAGCTAGTGAAATTGGGATTGATGTTGAATTAATTAATTTGAATGAAAAAATAAATCAAATTGAATTGAATAACAAAATTATTGAGTTAAATAATGATATTAGTGTAAATGGTATTTTAGTACAATCTCCATTACCTAATCATCTTGATATAAATATTATTGCAAGCTTAATTGATCCATTAAAAGATGTAGATTGTTTTAACCCATATAATATTGGATTATTATTTCGTTTTGATTTTGAAAGAGTTAAAACATTACCATGTACACCTGCTGGAGTTATTGAAATGTTAAAAGCATATAATATTAAATTAGCTAAAAAAAATGTAGTTGTTGTTGGTAGAAGTAATATAGTTACAAAACCATTAGCAATGTTATTGTTAAAAGAGAATAGCACATTAACCATTGTTCATTCTAAAACTAAAAATTTAAATAAAATTCTTAAGAATACAGATTTAATTTTTACAGGTGCAAGTAAAGTAAATTTAATTAATAATAAAAATATTAAGAAAAATACAATTATTGTTGATATTTCGATGAATAGAGAAAATGGAAAACTTGTTGGTGATACAAATTTTTATGATGTTTTAGATAAAGTACAATATATAACTCCTATCCCAGGTGGTGTTGGTCCTTTAACTTTAATTATGTTATTTAAAAATATCTTGGAATTATTTAAAGCACAACATGAAAAATAAGATTTATAAATTTAAAAAAATATATATTTTATTATCCTTAATTAGTTTATTTGGAACTATTGCAGGATCAATTATATTATATTTCGGTACTAATTATATTGGAACAAGTTATAGAGTAGATGAAGCAAATCAAACTAATCTGAAAATTAAATATGGATATGGGATAAGTAATTGATGTGCAGAATGAGATTTAAATGGTAATGAATTACAAAATAATATAAGTGTTGTTAGAGCTAAATGAAATAATAATTATTTTACCTTTGTTAATGAACATAAAAAAATTATTAATGATTTAAAAAAACA
This sequence comes from uncultured Mycoplasmataceae bacterium, assembly GCA_949289925.1. Classification (GTDB taxonomy): domain Bacteria; phylum Bacillota_I; class Bacilli_A; order Mycoplasmatales; family Mycoplasmoidaceae; genus Mycoplasma_L. The sequence goes on along the minus strand of CASEPW010000070.1, from coordinate 207 downwards.
ATATGTTCAAAATCATGATGAAAATATTAAAGTATTAATAAATGCATATTATGGTGCAATAAATGCTTATAATTTATTTGTTTCAGGTATAGTAATTTTGCCATTTTTTTCTTTATTATTAATAATTAATTTATTACTATTATCCATTGCAAAATCACAATTTTATTTTAAAAAATAAAAAAATCAAGCTAAAAGCTTGATTAATTT
>CASEPW010000069.1 GCA_949289925.1 uncultured Mycoplasmataceae bacterium | reverse complement strand
AATAAAAAAGTTGACCCTAATTTCCCATTTAGTGATAAAAAATATTTCCATGAATATAATTCTTTTGTTAAAAAATTCTGTAATGATGTTGAGACTCTAATTTCTCCACATGATGATTATATTAAGAATTTATTGTATGATGAATATGTTTTTCTTGGGGATCATGATAAAATATTGCATAAATTTGAAAAAGAATATAGAAAACATCTTTTAGTATTAGAAAAAAAAGAAGAATATTCAAAATATAAATCAAGTTTAAATTCTGCTAATGTTAATAAAAATTTAACTAAATCAAAACCAAGATTGAGCAGAAAGTATAGAACATTTAAAAATTTTAATAGAGAAATTCTTTCTGTAAGTATTAATCGTGCTAAAAATGCTCATGCAATGTTAATACATTGTATGTTGGGTAATGATATAGGTGATTTTTCAATAAATAATGTTTCTGAAAAAGTTAGATTTGATTTGCAAAAGTTGATAATAACTAATGCAAAGAAACAAATAAATGACTTTATGCAAACTAATATTGCTCATTTATCGAACAAACAAATCAAATATATGTTGGCTGAAATTGAATACTATAATAAATTAGAAAAAGGTTTATTTTTTGGTGATGAAGTTCCTGATTCACTTCGCAATGCTTCAGATGCTCAAATTGTTGAATATGGTATTAGAAAAAATTTATTATTTTTAACAGGTTCGGAAAATTGATTTGATAGTGTAACTAAACCATGTGTAGATAGCAATTGAGATTCTAAATTAGCTCAATCATTAGGTGTTGAAGATAGTGTTCAAGCAGTTTCTAATTCAGAATTAGAACGTCTAAAACCAAATTCTTCAAAAGCAGATATGCAACTTTCATCATTTGCTCCAAATTCAGTAGATACAGTTGCAATGGCAGTTGGTTCAGTTGCTAATATAGGTGGTGCAACAGCATTAGTTAATAATGGTGTTGTAGTTGAAACACCAGATTCTTCTGTGGCAAAAGGTGAAAAATATGATCCATCTAAAAAATCAAATACTATATCTACAATCATTACTAATAATGAAATTCAAAAATCTAAATTTGAATTCTATAAAAAAATGAGAAACAATTATAATAATTTCAAATTAAAACATAGTACACTATTTAGTGTAATCGATCTTTTTAACAAAGTTTTCAATTATGTTGGTATTGCTGTTGCTTTTTATACATTAATTTCAATGTCAATAATGCATAAAAAAGAATTTAGTTATACATTTGAAACAAGTGAAGCATCATGATCATGAAATGGTGGTAAATTGTGAAAAAATCTTTGAGGTAATATTAATATAGAAAGAGATATTAATAATATGAAACTAAATAAACCAATAATGATTAATGGTTCATATGATAAAGATTATAAATATTTCAATGGTAAACTATATGATAATGATGAAGAAATGAAACAAGATTATGTTAATTTCTTAATGCAAGGTCAAGTTGATGAAACGTTATTTAGTAATAAAAATTATAGTTTAGGATATACATTTAAAGAGTTTTCAGTTATTTCAGATAACATTAACACTATAGATAATAATATTTATTATTCTAATAGTGAAGAGTTAGTAAATGGTGTTGTTTCTTCAATTGATAGTGGAGATGAACAATCATTTATTGAATCTAGCATTATAAGTTTTGGTGATAAAGCATTTGATGTTGATTGATCTTCTCTAAATTCTGATGCAGCAAAAGTTCAAGCAGCAAAATCAGTTGTTGAAAAAATTAGACCAACATACGTTTCATTATTACCATCAGTTGAAACTAATGATGATATTAATAATACTTATGCAATTTCAAAAAGAAATTTAACTGTTATACCTGGAGATTCATGAGACCCTAACACTCAAGAAGTTGTTACATGAGAAGAAAAAGTTGGAAAAGATTCATCATTACCAAAAGATATGTACAAAATGTTTATAATTGAAAATAAAGCAAATGATATGAATGAAGATGGATTTATTTATAGTCCTAAAGATATAAGAACAATTTTATCAGAACATAAAGACTCTGTAAAACAAAAAATTAGATCAATGATTCAATCTATTTTAATACCAAATTTTGCTGGACTTGATAATGAAAGTAGCTTCACAAATTTATTAAATAAATTTAATGATAAAAACAACCAATTCCAAAACTTTAATGTATATTCATGATATGATCAAACTTCTTCAATCGTATATTTTGTAGATACATTTGATAAAAATGGTAACATTATCAAAACAGCAAGTCAAAACTTATATGATTACATTAGAGTAAAAACTGGTGTTGAAAAAAGTTTTGTTACTGGAAAAGTTGAATATTTAAAATATAAAGGTCAATACTTTAAAACAATAGAAGAAATTATTGAAGAATTTGGTAATTAGAATAATATTTTGTTAAAATTTATTCATGAGTATAAAAATTGCATTTGATGTACAAGGTTTTGAGAATGATTTAATACATGCAATTACTGCAGCGAGAAATTTTGTAAAAAACAACGATAAAATTGAAATTATTTTAGTAGGTGATGAAATAAAAATTAAAGAATTTTTTAAAAAACCTAATGAATTTAAAATTGTAAATGCTCCTGAGACAATTACGCAAGACGATACAATTTTATCCCTAAGATTTAAGAAAAATACAAGTATGCATAAAGCAATTCAACTTGTGAAAAATAATGAAGCAGATGGTGTTTTGAGTGCTGGAAATTCTGCTGTGTATGTTTTTTTGACATATCAATCATTTGGTTTAATAAATGGTATTAATAAAATAGGTTTCATTCCATATATTCCAACATTTAAAGGAACAGGTTTTAATATTGTAGATGTAGGAGCATCAATTAATTGTCAAGAAGATGATATTTACAATTTTGCTTTAATGGGTAATGTTGCAGCTAAGACTAGAGGAATAAAAAAACCAAAAATTGGTTTGTTAAATATAGGGGTAGAGGAACACAAAGGTTTTGAATGGCATCACAATCTTAATCAAAGATTAAAAGAAAATAAAAATATTAATTATATCGGTTTTGTTGAATCTAAAAATCTTTTGGATGGTATTTGTGATGTTGTAGTATGTGACGGTTATACAGGAAATGTGTTATTAAAAACATTAGAAGGAACATCAAAGAGTATTATGTATTATTTATTATCCAAATATAAAAAATGATATAATATTTTTGGACTTGTTTTTTCTTTACCTGTGTTATTAGCGTTCAAGAAAAAGTTTGATTATAAAAATAATGCTGGTGCATTTGTTTTGGGTGTTAATAAGATTGCTGTAAAGACACATGGTTCAGCTGATGTTAAACAATTCTATAGTGCTTTAAGTTTGCTTAAAGAATCTATTGAGTTTCAATTATTAGAAAAACTAAAAAAGGAATTAGAAGATAGTGACAAATAATATAAATAATAATTTATTATTAAAAGAATTTTTGAAAAAATTAGGTATTGTAAATCCAAAACAATTATCAATTTATAAAGAAGCATTAACTCATAAATCATATGCAAATGAAAATAATATTAAATATAACTATGAAAGGTTAGAATTTTTAGGAGACTCTGCAATCAATTGAGTTGTATCGAATATTTTATTCAACAAAAATAAGTCAAATGAAGGCTCATTATCTTTAATAAGAAGTAACCTAGTAAGAAGAGAAACATTAGCGAAATGTTGTCTAGATCTTGGATTAGATAAACTAATTCAATTAGGTAAAGGAGCTAAAAATAATATTAGCAATGAATCAATATATGAAGATGTTTTTGAATCATTTATTGGTGCTGTTGCTAGAGATCAAGGAATCAAAAAAGTAATCAAAATTTTAGAATCAACATTAATGAAATATTACAACAATGAAGAAATATTATATAAGGATTATAAAACTCAGTTGCAAGAAAAGTTACAATCAAAAGGTATTGCTCCACCAGAATATCAAAAAATAACTACAGATCATTCAAAAATCAAAAAAGTTGTGGTTTTATATGCAGGTTGTAAATATGGAGAAGGTGAAGGCTTAAATTTTAAAGAAGCTGAACAAAATGCAGCAAAAAATGCTCTTGATAAGATGGTAAAATAGTAAAATATCTCATTTAATATTATTTTTTGGTAAAATATATTTATATTTATATATAAATATTTGTGAGGTATCAATGATTTTTTTAAAGAAGTTTTATGCATATGGTT
>CASEPW010000068.1 GCA_949289925.1 uncultured Mycoplasmataceae bacterium | reverse complement strand
TTGTTAAATTCCAAAAAAAATTAGAAAAATTGAATAAAAAATTATCACAAGTAAATAATATTGTAATTAATCAACAAAAACAAAAAAAATTAGAACAAAAAGCAAATAAAATGCATCAAAAATTAAATGAAAAATTTGATTCTAAATATAATAAATTTAAAAATAAATCCGATTGAAAAAAATATCTTTTTGAATATTATTATTTATATAAACAAAATAAGATAAACAATATTATTACACATTTTGAGGATAATAAAAAAATAAAAATCGAGAATGTTAATAAAAAAATTATGATCACACACTATATAGAAAATTTTAATAAGAATTGATTAACTTCTTCATATCATAAATTAATTGATTATTATCAAAATAAAAATTTACATATTCATAATTTAATAAATAAAAAAATTATTGATACAATAGAACAAAAAGAAATATCTTTAGAACAAAAAATTAATATTTTAAAAGTTCAACTTGCATTGTTGGAAGAAAAGAAAAGTAATAATTTAGTAATTTTTATAAAAAATTTTAAAAATAGAAAACTACAAAAATTTAATAATAAATATTTACAACAAAATAATATTAAAAAGTATTTCCAAGAAATTTTATAAAAAGGAGTAATATGTGTACTGCATTAACATTATCAAAAAATACTTTTGACTTATTTGGTAGAAATCTTGATCTAGATGTTGCATTTGGTCAACAAATTGTTATAACACCAAGAAATTATGTTTGAAAATATAAAAAACAACCATCAGCAATTTCAAAATATGCGATGATTGGAATGGCTTTTTCATGTAAAGATGAAGACGGTAGCATTTATCCAATGTATGCAGAGGCTGCTAATGAAGTTGGATTAGCTTGTGCAGGATTAAATTTTCCAAATAATGCATTTTATCCTGAACCAGGTAGTGTGAATAATGCTTTTGAAATCACAGCTAGTGAAATTATTCAATATTTTCTTTCTAACTTTGAAACAGTAAAACAGGTAAAGAATTTTTTAAATGAAAATAATTTACAACTTGTAAACATTCCGTTTTCAAAAAATATGCCATTGGCACCATTGCATTTTATTGTTGCTGATAAAGATGAGTCTATTGTTATTGAACCATGCAGAGATGGTCTTAAATGATATCAAAATCCATTTGGTGTTTTAACTAATAATCCTACCTTTGATTGACATATGCAAAATGTTAATCTATATCAAAATTTAGTTCAAGAACAAAAATATGATGTTTCATGATTGAATTACACACTAAAACCATTTGGGCAAGGTTTTGGGTCATTTGGATTGCCAGGAGACGTTACTCCATCATCAAGATTTGTTAGAACTGTGTTTTATAAGTATACTAGTGTTTGTGGAGAAACAATTGAAGATTTAGTAACTCAATTCTTTCATATTTTAGATGCTGTAGCTATGGTTGAAGGATCAGTTCAAGTACAAAATGGCAAACAAGATATTACTTTATATAGTTCATGTATTGATTTACATAAAGGTGTTTATTATTATAAGACACATTGAAATAACCAAATAAATGTCATTGATATGTATGCTGAAGATTTAAATGCAAAAGAACCAATAATTTATCCATTTTCAAAAGAGCAAAATTTCAATTTTGTTAACAAAAAGTAAATTAAAATATATACATGGAAAATAAAATAAATTGATATCCTGGGCATATGAAAAAAGCTACTGATGATGTTTTGAAAATATTACCAGTAGTGGATTTAGTTGTTGAAGTGTTAGATGCAAGATGTATAAATTCTTCTTCAAACACAGAATTAAGATCATTAATAAAAGATAAAAAGATAATTAAGATTGCTTTAAAATCAGATTTATCTGATTTATCACATAAGGATGATATTTTATTTATTTCAACTAAAAATAAGGATGATCGCAAGAGAATTATTAATCATTTATATGAACAGGTAGATGAAAAATTAAAAAAATTACAATCTAAAGGATTAAAAAACCCGCATTTCACAATTTTAATTGTAGGCTTACCAAATGTCGGTAAGAGTACATTAATTAATTTTTTATCATCAAAAAATACATTAATTGCACAAAATAAAGCTGGAGTTACAAAAAAACAGGTAAATCGCAAGATAAATGAGAATTTTTGATTAGTCGATAATCCTGGAATATTTGTTAAAAATATAAATGATAAAACAGTAGGATATAAATTATCATTAATAAATTCAATTAATAAAAATATTCTTCCATTATATGAAATTAATAATTTTTATCATAACTTTATGCAAGATAAATATTGAGATAAATATGCAAATTTTTTTCAATTATCAAAAAAAATATCTTATGATAAATTTATTGAATTCATTGGAGAAAAATTAAATTTTAAAATTAAAAACAATGAATTTGATATCGATAAAATAAATAATTATTTATTTAATATTTATTCGAATTCAAAAATTTGTAGGTACCACTTTGAAGATTAGTTCTTATAATAGCAATTGAAAAATAAATAATACAAAAGATTGACTAAAATGTCACTTGATTTTTATTTTATTATTTTCTTTATTACCAATAGCTGCAGGAGTAGTTACAGGTTTAATATTAAAGATGAATAATATAATCTATCCATTACCTTTTATTATTCCTTGATTTATATTAATGAAATTTTTTAGTTTAATTATTGTTTTTATTATCCAATGAATGATAGATCATTTCAAAAGAAAAAAATATATAATGTTAACTTCAATATTGTTAAATATATTGCATTATATTTTATTC
>CASEPW010000067.1 GCA_949289925.1 uncultured Mycoplasmataceae bacterium | reverse complement strand
CGTTACTAAAAATACTAAGCACAATAAAAAACTAATTAATAAAATTGCTATTAGGATTATAAAATTTCTCAACTGAATTGGAAAATAAACCCTTAATCAGGTTTTACCTAAATTACTTGCATGATATAAATCTCTAAGTTCTAATATTGATGAACCTATTACTTGATTTTGATATGTGTTAATAGTATCAATTATTTGATTAGTATTTTTTGTTGGAGAATAATATGAAATATATGAATATATATCACTCCAATTTATTCCTAAATGATCATATGAATTAGTATTTAAATATACTATACCTTGATTTTCAGGTGTTGGAATAGGTGATATATCTGAGATGATAGGAAATGCATATTCTGGTGAAATACCATAACCACTAATTAGAAAGATTTTGTCTTTTAATTTTATTTTATATGCATCATCTAAATTTTTTAATCAATACAAAAATTTATCATTATCTGATAGTAACAATGATAAAATTTCTTTGTTAATTATCATTAAATCAGTATTTTTTATTTCATTAATTCATATTTTAAATTCATCAAAACTAGTTGTTTGATCTATTTTTTGTGTTCATTTATCCCATATATCTTGTGATACAATTTTTGGTAAATGCTTTTTATTATTATCTATTGCATAAGGTGTTGACACAACCACCATTAAAGTATTGGGGTCATATAATGAAGAAATATCTGTTCTTTGAAAAATAGTACTAAAAATACTTGTATGACTATCATGTAAATAAATACCATAACTATCGTTATTGATTCATAGTTTTTCAGACATCATGTTATATCATTCAAATTTTGGTGTATTCATAATATATTCTGGTAAAAAAATGGCATCTGGATTATTTTTTTTATATTCAAGTGCCATATTATTTAAATCATTAACAACATAAAAAAAACATTCATATAAATTTTGATTACCATTTTTATTAAATAACTTTTTTGTATAAAATTCTTTTAATGTAATTTGTAAGTTGTGTAAAAAATCTATTGTATAATTTTTAAATAAGCTAACATAAATATCATTTATTAATTGAATATTTTGTTGTTCAATATTTTGGCCTTCTTCAATTACAATTTTGTTAGTTTGATTATCTTCTTTTCTAACAAATAAAAGATTATCCTTTGTAGTTTGATCAATATATAAGTATTCCCTTTGATTGGCTATATCAATATTTTCTTGTTTTAAAAAATTAATAAAATATTGATTATATAATTCACTAATTTTTGAACTCATTATGCTAGAAATCCATGATGCAATATTATTTAAATAATTTTCTTTATTAGCATCTATTTGATCTTGAATAGGAATTGTAGAATTCAGATCATAAAAAGTAGAATCATCAAGTGTGATTATAATTTCACCTGTATCAATATTTATTTCTATTGGATTATTTACATTAAGATTCACAGATTTTTCATCACCGAAATAAAGATAATAAAAATAATTTTTAAAACTTTCTTCCAATATATTTTTATTAACATTTACACCATTAAAAACATTTTGAATAAAATTTTTAGTTGATTCATCAATACTAGATATTTTAAAGGTATAAGTTGGTAATTCTTTAATTTCTTTGTATGTATAAAATAAATAACTTGATCCATTATCATACTTTAATAAACAAGGTAATTTATATAGTTGTGTATATTTTTTACTTGTGTGTAGTCCTAATGAATAATACTGACCTCTTTTAAAAGGTTCAATTGAAAGATTGTTTTCATTTTCGCCAAAATTAGTTAATTTACCGTATGTTTCCATTAATGTAACATTAACATCAAAATTACCATTTTGCGAAGTCAAAATTGGATAACCAAATTTATTATATAAAATAGTTTTTGGATTTAAAAGGACATTACTACTATCTTTATCAACAAGTGAAAAACAAATCGAGGCATAATCAGGTCATTTTTTAAAAATTCCTTGTTTTAAATTTGCAACTTTAGTTAATCATATTGGATAACCGTTAGGATAATTAGTAGGAACATTTGGATTAGTGTCAGATGCGGGAAAAATATATTTCTGATCTAATGTTTCTGCGTTCTCATTCACTTCAATACCTGATAAAGGATTTTTATTTATTGAATTTCTAATGATTTGTGTTTTTCCATTTGCATCAACATATTCAAAATCAGATTTTTTATATGGAAAAAGAATAGCATTTTCAAAACTATATTTACCATTTACTTTTTGACTTTCTAAATCAAGACTAGAAGCATATACTTTATTTGTGCCGCTCTTTGTTTCATCTCATTTATATGTAACATTACCAATAGAAGGTAAATTATTAGAAACAACAGTTCCTAAATTTCCTTCTTTATTGATAGTTTGAATAGAATTATTAATGGATAAAGTCAATTGTATTGATGATGATGTAATTAAAAAAATAGCTGATATAACTATAAATAACCCAGCAATTAATAAATAATTCTTTTTAAAAGTCCTAAATATTTGCTTTAATAAGACAAGCATATATTTATAAT
>CASEPW010000066.1 GCA_949289925.1 uncultured Mycoplasmataceae bacterium | reverse complement strand
TAGAGTTTATAAACATATTTAAATAAAATATATTTTATTTTTAATATATATATTAAAATAAATATGCAGGAAACATATGAAATTAAAAACAAAGAATATTTCAAAAATAGAAGAAAAAATTAAAATTGCATATGATGTACTTGATGTTAATCAAATTAACAAAATTTTTAAATCTAAAAAAACTTTTACTATTATCGATATTCTTAATCAAATTTCAGATCCACACATAATAATTTTTTGTATTATTGTTTTACAAAAAGACAAACAATTAAGATTAATAAATTCAATTGATTTTGATATTCAAAAAGAAATATTATCATCAGCAAGTGATAGTCAATTAAAATTAATTTTAAAAGATTTATATTCAGATCAAATTGTTTCATTAATTGACCAACATCCAGAATATGAAAAAAGAATATATTTATCTGTTGATAAAGATACAAGAAAAGAAATTAGCACACTATCTAGCTATGAAGAGGATGAAATTGGTCGTATAATGAACCCAGAACCATTATATGTAATCGATTCATGAACAGTTAATAAAGCAATTAAATATATCAAAGAAGAATATAAAGAATTAGAAACTACAACAACTATTTTTGTTGTAGATAGCGAAAAAAAATTATTAGGTATTATATCGATTCATGATTTATTTTTTGCACCTAAACAAAGTGTAAAAATATCTACAATAATGAATACTGACTTTTATTCAATTCAAGCAACAGATGATATTGAAGATATTATTAATATGTTTGATAAATATTCACTTTCATCTTCTCCTGTAGTTGATTCTAAGAACACATTATTAGGGTTTGTTAGAAATATAGATATTAATGCTATTGCTCAAGATGAAACAACTGAAGATATTTATAAATTGTATGGTATTACAGAATTAAAAGATCCATATTTTCATGCATCAATATGAAGTGTAGCTAAATCAAGATTACTTTGATTAACGATTTTAATGGTGGCTGCAACTTTAACAAGTGTAGTTTTAGATTTGTTTCAAGGTTTAGGAGAATCATGAGTAGCTGGTCTTTCTTCGATTTTATTAGTTCCATTAATTCCAGTACTAACTGGTACTAGTGGTAATGCAGGTTCACAGTCAGCAGCTTCTATTATTAGATCATTATCATTAGGTGAGATTACTAAAGTAGACTATTGAAAAGCGATATTTAAAGAATTTAGAGTAGGTTTAGTTGTTGGAGGAATCTTATCTATTATAAATTTTGTTAGATTATTGATTTATTATGCTGCTACTTTTTCAACGATGAAAATTCCTGGAATTAATGGAATTTATGTTGAAGGTGGAGAATTATATTGAAGACTAGTAATTATTTCTTTAGCAACATCAATAACACTATTTATTACAATTATTTTGTCTAAAACATTGGGTTCAACATTACCTATTATTGCAATAAAATTAAAAAAAGATCCAGCTGTAATGAGTTCTCCAGTTTTAGCAACTATATTAGACGTATTAACTTCTACTTTATTATTTGGTATAGGAATTGTAATTATTCACTTTTCTTTTCCATTTTAAGGATTTATATGAATAGAAAAGAGTTTATAAAAGAAATAAAGAGTAAATTTAATGTTGATGATATTGCTATCAATCGTTTTGATATATATAAAACTTATTTGCAAGAGCAAAATAAAATACATAATCTAACAAGATTAGATGATGAACAAAAAATATATGAGCAATATTTTTTTGAATCACTAATTCCATATATTGATTTTGATTTTAATAATAAAAAACTTTTAGATATCGGTTCAGGTAGTGGTACACCTGGATTGTTGTTAAAAATTTTATTTCCAAATATGCAATTAACAATATTAGAAGCAAATAAGAAAAAAATAAATTTCATGATTAAATTAACAGAATTATTAGGCTTTAATGATGTTATTTTTTTAAACCAAAGAGCAGAAGAAATTAATAAAGAACAAAGGGAAAAGTATGATATTGTTACCTCAAGAGCTGTTGCTTCTTTAAAAATATTATTAGAAATATCTACCCCATTTTTAAAGGTTGATGGTTTATTAATTGAACCTAAATCAATTTCTTATCAAAGTGAATATGAAGATTCAAAAAATATAATTAAGGAATTAGGACTTGAATTATTAGAAATTAAATCAATTGATTTACTAAAAAAACATTATATTTTTATATTTAAAAAAAATATAATTACTAATAGTATCTATCCACGCACTTGAAAGGAAATAATTAAATAATGTCTAAAGTTATAACTTTTTTTTCATTAAAAGGAGGAGATGGTAAAACCACTTCATGTGCTAATATTGGTATTTCATTAGGCATTGTAAAAAAGAATATTTTATTAATAGATTTAGATCCTATTTCAAATTTAACAAGTTCTTTTGTAAGTGAAAAAACAATAGATAATGATTCATCAATTTTATTTCAAAAAGAAATAAATATAGACAAGCATATAATGAAAAACATTGCAAATAATGTAGATTTAATACCTTCAAATTCATATAATTTAGGTTTTATGTTTTTAGAAGATAATAAAAAATTTAATGAAAATTTTAAAATAAACATCGAAAAATTAAAACAAAAATATGAGTATATATTAATTGATACAGCTGGAACAATTAATGAAATTAACCAAACAGTATTAAACTTTACAGATTCAATATTATTACCTATAGTTTGTGAACAATTTTCTTTAAATACTATTCCAACAATCTTTTCAATAATTAGAAAAACACAATGCTCAATGAATCCTAATTTAAAAATAGAAGGAGTTATTATAACTAAGTTTAATAAAAAAACTTCTACTTCTATGTCAATTTTGACAGAAATTAATAAAATTTTTGAAGGTTTTGTTTATGAAACAATTATTCCAATTGATTCTTTTATTTCTAAATATTATTTAAATAATCAAAATATTGTTAAAGCTGCTCCATGAAAACCATCTGCAATTGCATATACTACATTAACTAAAGAAATATTGAAGAAATCTAAAAAGTAATAATTATACAAAGTATAATTTCTTTATTGAAATATAAAGTGCAACACTATTTAGATTATACAAAACAAGTAGTTTGTATAGCAAAAGACCCTTGAATAAGGGTTTTGTTATATAAGTGATACATATTTAGTTAATTTAGTATTGTTTTTTTATATTCATTACTACTTAATCAAGCGAAT
>CASEPW010000065.1 GCA_949289925.1 uncultured Mycoplasmataceae bacterium | reverse complement strand
TTAATTATTAGACAAATTAATTTTTTATGATTAAATATAAAATGTAGTTATAAAAACTGTTAAATTTTATCTTTCCAATAACAAAATTAATAAAAATTAATTTTGCTCATATTTTTCGATGTATGTACATCCTTTACCATCTTTACTTCATCCTGAACAACCTATAAATTTACGACCTCTTGCACTTTTTACAACTAAATCTTTACCGCATTTTGGGCATGAACGATTAACTAAATCTGGTTTAATATACTTACATTTAGGATAATTACTACATCCGATGAATTTACCATTATAGCTTTTTCTTTCAACTAAATTATTATTACATATTGGGCATTTTTCTTCTAAAGTAATTGGTGCTTGTTTTGGTTCATTATTTGCATCAATAGATTCTCTATAATCACATCCATCACCATCTTTACTTCATCCTGAACAACCTATAAATCTCTTATTTCCATATGTTTTTTTCACTGATTGTTTATAAACTAAATCTTTACCACATTTTGGACATTTTCTGCCTTCAACAATTTCATCAGGGGTTTTTTCCATATTATTTTTAGCACTAGATAAAACATCTAAGAATTTATCATATATATCTCTTAATCAAGATTGATATGAATTTTCCCCATTTGCTATTTTTTCTAAATCTTTTTCCATATTTGCAGTAAATTCTTTAGAAATAAATTCAGCAAAATGTTTAGATAAATTTTCAACTACATTAATTCCTAAATTTGTTGGTCTTAATTCTCTATTTTTATTTTTTGGTAAATCTTTTGCAGGAATTATGTAATCACGTTTTTTAACAACTTCTAGCATTGGAGTATATGTAGATGGTCTTCCAACTCCTGCTTTCTTTAATTCTGCAATTAAACTACCTTCATTGAAATATGGTTTAGGTTCTGTAGAGTGTTCACAAGGTTTAGGTCCTTCAATAGTTTTTAATACATCTCCTACTTTTAAATAACTTAAATCTTTATTTTTTGCTTTATTTTTTCAATATGGTAGACATTCATAACCGTCAAAAGTAGTAATTGAATAATTTGTATAGAATTTAAAATTATTATTTTTAAATCTAATTGTAGTAGATTGACGTAATGGTGGTTTCATTAATGCCGCAATAGTGTGTGATCAAATTAATGCATATAAATCTAAAAGTTCTTTTGCTGTTGCTTTTATTTTTTTTGTAGATGTATCAATTGAATCTTTTATCTTTTTTTCTAGTGATTCAGGTGTGATTGATATATCAATTGGTCTAATACCTTCATGAGCACCTTGAATCATTGGTCCTGTATTAAAACTTAAATTTTTAGTATTAACATACTTCTCTCCATATTTATTACTAATATATTCTCTAGTAGAATTCATAAAATCATCATTTAATCTATTTGTATCTGAACGGGGATATGTTATTAATGAGATAGATTGACCATCAATTTCAATACCTTCATACAATACTTGTGCAACCGTTGAAACTTTTTTGGTACTTCAATGGAATTCTGAAATTGCTTTTGTTAGCATCGTATCAGATTCAAAAGGGACATATAATTTACCACTTTTTTCTTCTTTTGGGTCTATATTATAAATTTCAAAGCAATTTGAAAGTTTATTTATTGCTTTATTTGCATCATTTTCATTTATAAATGTAAATTCACTTTCATTTTTCATACCTTTTGGTTTAATATCATCAAAAACTGTATCTTCTCTAAGGAAAACAGGTATGCCACCTTCTAATGTAGTGTCTAATGTTCATCATTTTTCTGGAACGAATTTAGCTATTTCTTTAGCTCTTTCAACAATGAAAAGTAAAACCACTGTTTGGACTCTTCCTGCTGAATTAGCTTTTAATTTAGTTCTAACTAATTTAGATAAATCATAACCAACAAAACGATCTAAAATTCTTCTTGCTCATTGAGAGTAGACCATATCCATATCAATATCTCTTGGATTTTCTAATGCCTTAGTGATTGCTTTTTTTGTAATTTCATTAAATGTTACTCTTTTGCATTTATGTTGATCTTCTTTATTTATCAAGTCTCAAAGATGTCATGATATTGCTTCTCCCTCACGGTCAGGGTCGGTAGCTAAATATACTGTATCAGCGATTGATGCAGCTTTTTTAAGTTCTTGAATTCTTTCATTTATTCCTTTAGAATCAATTAGTTCTCAATAAGGTTCAAATGTTTTTGTATTAAAACCAGGTTGTTTTACAACTAATTCACGAATATGCCCAACTGAAGCCATAACTTTATATTCATTTCCTAAATATTTTTGAATAGTATTCACTTTACCTGGTGATTCAACAATTAATAAAATCATTTGTCCCCCTAACATAAACTATATTATATAAGTATTTAAAATATATTAATATAAGTAATTTTCTATCTATATAATATATAGATAAATTTTTATTAGCTTGAATAAAAACTATAAAATTATATTATTTTTCCTTTAATTGGATATTAAGTTCATCTAAATCATTATTGCTAAGTGTAGATGGAGATTCTAACATTAAATCATTACCTGTTGAGTTTTTTGGAAATGCAATAACATCCTTAATAGAATTAGAATTTGTTAGTAACATTAATAGTCTATCTAACCCTAATGCTAATCCTCCATGGATAGGAACCCCGTAGCTAAATGCATCTAGTAAGAAACCAAATTTATCTTGAATTTCTTTATCAGATAATTTTAATGATTTAAACATTCTCATTTGAATTTCACTGTCATGAATTCTAATTGATCCGCCACCAATTTCATATCCATTCAACACAATATCATAGCTTCTTGCTTTTGCTTTTTCCTGTTCTTTATCAAAATTTTTAATCGAATCAATTGTAGGAGAAGTAAATGGATGATGTGCAGCAACAAATCTTTTTTGTTCATCATCATATTCATAAAGAGGTCAATCAATAATTCAAACAAATTGATAATCATCACTTTTTATCAAATTAAATAATTTAGCAATTTCTAACCTAATTGCCCCTAATGATTTATTAACTACATTTAATTCATCTGCAACAAATAATAATGAACATTTGCTAGCTTTTTCTTTTTGTGCAATAGCTAAAACTGCTTCATGTTCTATTACATTAGCTATTGATCCATCAATCACTTTGCTATTTTCAATATTAACCCATGCAAGACCTTTTGCCCCATTATCTTTTGCATATTTTTCAATCTTACTAATTTGATTTTTTGTTACTAATTCATTTTTTAAACACACATATTTAATC
>CASEPW010000064.1 GCA_949289925.1 uncultured Mycoplasmataceae bacterium | reverse complement strand
AACCCCTTATTCAGGGGTCTTTTGCTATACAAACTACTTGTTTTGTTATAATCTAAATAGTGTTGCACTTTATATTTCAATAAAGAACCATTAAAGGTTCAATTTATTTTTATTTAAATTAATTAAATACGAAATGAAGTAGTGCAAGATAGTTTAATAAATAATTTTTTAAATAAATAATATGGTGCAGATAATAAAAACAAAATACCTCATGGAATTGCTACTAAACCATAATAAAATCAAACAAATGGGAAGAATGCTTGGTAATATGTTATTGATAAACTTACAAAATATTTATTTGATAAAGATATTCTTGTAACACCTACATGTTGGAATCATCATGTTCTAATTCTTCATGAATCGTCTCTACTAAATTTTTGTTTTTTTGAAGAAGTAACTATTTTGTTAATACTATTTGAATGCTGATAAACCATAAATAACTCCTAAAATCAATATAAAATAATTTTACACTATTAATTATTATTAGATAATTTTTTTTCAAAAGAATCAATTAATTGACCTAATGTTTTGATGTTTATTAAAATTTCATCATCTAATGTAACACTTAATTTTTCTTCTATTTCCATAATTAAATTCATTGCAGCTAAAGAATCAATATTTAGATCTTTTAATGTTATTGACTCATTTGAAAAATCTAATAATAAATCTTGAGATTTACCAACTTCTTTAATAATACTAATTATTTTATCTCTCATAAAAACTCCTAACTATATTTCTAACTTTATCATATTTTTATCATAATACATAAATAAATAATTATTTTTATCAATTCAACGCAAATCAATAACTAATTCTTTTTTGTTCAAAACTTTAAATCTTATTTGAAAAAATAAATTTTGTTCTTTAATTTTTGTTTTAGTTAAAATTATTGGTTTTATTATTTTCATAATATTCTCTTCAACATTTTTATCAATAAAAGATAATTTATTTTCAAAATATTCATCTGCATAATTTGTTAACTTATACAATATATCTTTTTTATCAACATATTTTATAATTTCTTTTTTAATTGCATTTTCTGCAATTTTTTCATTAATAAAGAAATCATTAAGATTTGTGTTATTTATTTTTTTATTATTACTAATTGATTGAGAATTCAAAATAATTGGTAAAAAAATTGATGTTGAAAACAAAATTACTAAAAATAATGATCCAATAGAAATTAATGTCTTTTTACTAACCATAAATTAACTCCTGATATTCTGCAAGATTGTAATTATATGGACAATAAAAAATTGAGTTATAACAATTTTCATAATAATTATTATCAAAATAGAATTGTCTATTAAATTCTAATTTTCTAACCATATTCTTATGCTCAAAAATCATATTTAATTGAATTGTTCCAATTACATTTTTTGGAATGAAAATTCCTTTAAATGAATTATATGGTACTTGTTCAATTTTATTAGTAGAAACATCATAATTTAAATATTCATCTAAATCAATACTAAATTCACTATTAATTCTATTAATTTCTTCTTTAGTTATTTCAAAATCAAACGACTCATTATTTTCAACAACTTTATATTCGAATTTTATATTTAATTCTTTTATTTTAAAAGGTAAATTATTATTTTTATTCACATATAATATTTGATTTAATGGTTGATTAATTGCAAAAAAATTAGGAACATTAAATGTTATGACTTCATCATTATTCATCAAACTAAATGAATTTGTTTCTTCAGATAAAATATATGTATTACTATAATCTATTTCAAGTTCATTATTTTGTAAATTTACTTGATCTACAAATTTTCTTCTAATATCTTCGGTATAATCTATTTTGAAATCAGCAAAAATATCCTGATTAAAGTTGTATGTAAAATTAAAAAATATATTCTCATTTTTAATATCATGATTAAAAATATGTGAATTAGATAAATTTATATTTGTATTAAATTCATATTTAGTAATATTAAAGGCTGGTTCATTATCTTTTTTATTCTTATTTACAACCTGCCCTTTTCATATTAAATTTATATTTTTTAATGAAAATAAATGATTATCAATATTTAATGAAAAACTATAATTTGGTAGAAATGAATTGGAATATATATAATCATCACCTTTTAAATTTCAATTAGTGTACTTCTCAGTAATTTTAAAATTTTCAATTCATGATTGAAAATAAATATTAGATAAAGTGTCTCCACCATAAGGATAGGTTTGTTTAATATAATACATAAATACCTCACTATAGATATATATGTATATAAAATATAAAACACTAAATTATTTTGATAAAATTTTTAAAATATCTTTGTATTTTTCAATTTGAAACTTAATCATTGAATAATTTGGATTTGTATCTTTAAGAGCAGAAAGTTCATTTTTTAATGAAAGAATTTCTTGATTTATTTTGTCTTTTGTAACATTGCTTTCATCTTCAAAATAATTAGTTAACACTTTTGCTTCATTATTTTCAAAAAACAAGTATCCTGAAGTTACAACATATTTCACATGTTTATTGTTTTTTTCTTTTATAACAAAGATATTTGGTTTTAAAGAGGCAATTAAATTTGTATGATTAGCATAAATACCTATTCTACCTCTAACAGTTGTAGTTTCAATAGATACAACTTGATCATTATATTTTATACCTTCTGGTGTTATAACCTTTAAATTAAAACTGCTCAAATTAATTAACCTTTCTTATTGTTGAATCTATCAAATACATCACTAATAGGACCTGCATATAAGAAATAATTTTCAGGAATATGATCACATTTTCCATCAATAATTGCTTTAAATCCCTCTATAGTATCTTTAACAGGAACAAATTTTCCTGGTTTACCTGAGAATTTTTCAGCAACAAAGAATGGTTGTGATAAATAGTTTCTAATTCTTCTTGCTCTAGCAACAATTAATTTATCTTCTTCTGATAATTCATCAATACCTAAAATAGCAATAATATCTTGCAACTCTTCGAATTTTTGAAGAATTTGTTGAACTTTTCTTGCTACATTATAATGTTCAATACCAACTATTTTTGGTTCCAATAATCTTGAAGATGATTCAAGAGGGTGAATTGCTGGGAAAATACCTAATGCTGCAATACTTCTATCAAGAACTGTTTTTGCATCAAGATGTGAGAATGTTGTAGCAGGAGCAGGGTCAGTTAAATCGTCAGCTGGAACATAAACTGCTTGAATTGATGTAATTGATCCATGCTTAGTTGAAGTAATTCTTTCTTGTAAAGAACCCATTTCAAAAGCTAATGTAGGTTGATAACCAACAGCAGATGGCATACGACCTAATAATGCTGAAACTTCAGAACCCGCTTGTGTAAATCTAAAGATATTATCAATAAACAACAATACATCTTGACCATATTCATCTCTAAATTCCTCTGCCATAGTCAATGCAGTTAATGCAACTCTCATTCTAGCACCTGGTGATTCGTTCATTTGACCAAAAACTAATGCAGTTTTATCAATAACACCACCATCAATCATTTCATAGTATAAGTCATTACCTTCTCTAGTTCTTTCACCAACACCTGCGAAAACAGATAAACCACCATGGTTTTTAGCAACGTTATGTATTAATTCTTGAACAAGTACAGTTTTACCTACACCTGCACCACCAAATAAACCAATTTTTCCTCCTTTAATATATGGAACTAATAAATCAATAACTTTAATTCCAGTTTCAAGAATTTCAGTTGTATTTGCTTGTTGTTCATATGTTGGTGAAGGTCTGTGAATAGGTAATAATTTTGGATTTTTTAATGCAGGTTTTTCATCTATTGGATCACCTGTAACATTAAACATTCTTCCTAATACATCTTTTCCTACTGGAACCATAATTGGATTTTGTGTGTTTATAACTTCTAAACCTCTTGATAATCCATCTGTTGTGTCCATAGAAATACAACGAGCAATATTGCCTGATAGTAATTGCGCAACTTCAAGAACTAATTTTTTACCGTTATTGTTAACAATTAAAGCATCTCTAATATCTGGTTCAATAGCGTTAGTAAAATCAACATCCACTATTGGACCTAATACTTGAATAATTTTTCCTGTTGTATTTTTTTTGTTTTTATTGTTCATATTATTCTCCTTTTTCATTTCCTGCGACAATTTCGATTATTTCATTAGTAATATTTGTTTGACGTATTCTATTATATTGTAATTTATATTTTGCAATTAAATCAGTTGCATTTGTTGTTGCTGTATCCATGGCATTACGTCTTGATGCACATTCACTCAATATAGATTCACATAACGCTGCATTAATAACCATGGATATATATTGAGGAATAATAGTTAATATTAATGTTTTCTTCTTTGGTTCAAAATCATACATTGCTTCTTTTATTTCTTCTTTGGTATTTTTTAAATTTTCATCAAAAGGGAAAACATCAATAACATTTGGTTTAAAAGTGATGGCATTAATAAATTTAGTATAGGCAATTTTTATGTTAGAAAATTCACCATTAATAAATTTTTGATATATTTCATTAGAGATAAAATCACACATTTCATTATTTATTTCATTATCAACATTAATAACTGATGTGTCAATAAATGTTGCATTAGGAAATTTTTTTGCAAAATAATCATTACCTTTTCTACCAAAAACAGCTAAATAATCATTTGGATTAATTTTATTAATTACTTCTTTATATAAATTTATATTATATCCTGCACATAATCCTAGGTTAGAAGTGACAATAATTCAAAGTGTTTTATTGTTACCATTTTTCAAGACCTCTAAATCTTTCTCATTAACCATTGATAATAAATTAGAAATTGCAGAATAATATTCACTAAAATATTCTTTTTGTTTATTAAATTTTTTAGTTTGTTTAGAAAGTTTAGAAGAAGCAATTAATTTCATTGCATTAGTTATTTTAGAAGTTGATCCAACGGAATTAATTCTTCTTTTTATCGAATCTAGTGACATACTATTTCTTCTCCTTTCTATCTTTTTTTGCTTTTTTATTTTTTTGTTTTGGAGGAAAAATTTTAAAATAAACAAAACCAAATTTAATAATTCCAACAATAGCTATAGGAACAATGATAGGTAATAAAATGTATGGTATTAAACTTATAGGATGCAAAGTTGTTGTATAAAATCATGCAAATGATTCTTGACCTATTGAATTATATATTTCTCCAAAAGTTGGAACATGACCATTGAAAAAGTCTTTTCCCAATAAGTATTGTTGTTCAGCAAGTGGACGACCTTCTGCAAAATTATTTCCAACGTAATCAAATGTTTCACGATATGTTATAGCTAACCAAGCAGCAATTGAAACTAGAATAGCAACAGCCAAAAATGTTATTAATGATCAAATAACAAATTGATGTCTATTTTTTTTGCTTGCACTATTTAGTTTCTTAAAGAATTGCATTATTTTTTACCTTTCTTAGGTTTTTTAATTCAACATGTATAACAAATATGGTTATTATTTTCTAATTTCACTGTAGCATAATTATCTTTATCATGACAAACAGAACAAGTTACAGGTTTGTCATTATATCCTGCTTTTTCATGTCATTCTTTTCTTCTTTTGTCATAATTATAATCACTAAACTCTTTTAAAGAAACAACTACATGTTTTTTATCTTGAGATATTTGATTGCTAACATTTTTTTTATTTTCAATTTTAGGTTTTGTTTTTATTTCTTCTTTTTTAGTTGGTTCTTCTTTTTTTACTTCTTTAACTTTAATGTCTGATGAATTGTTTTTATCATTAATCCCAAAATTTTTAAATGCTTTTTCTTCATCTTTATTTGTATTTAAAATTTCTTTATTTAATATAGGATTAAATTGATAATCATTAATTTTTTTCAAGAATCTATTAATAAAATCTTTAGTGAAGTAATTTAATGCTAATTTTGCTTCATCACTGATTGATTTTTGTTTATTAATTTCTTTTCTTAAATTAGTTGTTTTAAATTCATTTATAATTTCATTTTTGAAATTTTCAATTTCATTATTTGGAATAAAATCTATATATTTTTGATTTATAGTGAATAAAATTAAGATTTGATCAACATTAGAATATGGTGATGCTTGTTTTTGTTTAATAGCATTCATAATTTTATCACCATGTAATAATACCAATTTTGTGTCATCATCCAAATCAGAACCAAATTGAGCAAATGCTTGTAATTCACTATAGTTTGCTAAATCTAATTTAAGTGAACCAGCTACTTGTTTCATACATTTATATTGAGCTGCTGATCCAACTCTTGAAACAGATAAACCAGCATCTATAGCAGGTCTTTGGCCTGAATTAAATAAAGATGTTTGCATAAATAATTGACCATCAGTAATAGAGATAACGTTTGTTGGAATATATGCTGAAATATCACCAGCTTGAGTTTCAATAATTGGTAAAGCAGTAATAGAACCTCCACCATTTTCTTTATTTAATCTACAAGCTCTTTCCAATAATCTTGAATGTAAATAGAATACATCACCAGGATAAGCTTCTCTACCAGGAGATCTTTTTAATAATAATGATAATGTTCTATAAGCAACAGCATGTTTTGACAAGTCATCATAAATAATTAAAACATCTTTTCCTTTAGACATTCAATATTCGGCTAATGTAACACCAACAAATGGAGCGATATAGTTTAATGCAGGTAAATCATCAGCAGGAGATGAAATAATTGTAGTATATTCCATAGCACCATATTGATCTAATGTTCTTTTAATTTGAGAAACAGAAGAAGACTTTTGACCAATTGCAACATACACACAATAAACATCTTTTCCTTTTTGATTAATGATTGTATCGATAGCAATTGTTGTTTTTCCTGTTTGTCTATCCCCAATAATTAATTCTCTTTGCCCTTTACCAATAGGGAACATTGAATCAATAATAATTATTCCTGTTTCTAATGGTTGATCTATTGATTTTCTAGTCATAACACCAGGTGCTACTTTTTCAATTGGTTTATATTTTCCTGTTTTTATCGCAGGTAAACCATCAATTGGTTTTCCAGTAGCATCTATAACTCTACCTAAAAATTCGTCCCCAACCATAACTTCTGAAACTCTACCAGTTTTCTTAACAATAGATCCTTCTCTAATGTCTGCAAATTTTCCTAATGTAACAATAGCTACTACATCTTCATTGATATTTAATACTAAACCTTCACTATTGTTTTCAAAAGTTACAATTTCATTTAACATAACATTAGATAAACCTGATGCTATAATTATTCCATCTGAATTTGAGATTACTTTTCCTTCTTCAAAAGAAACAATTTTATTAGAATATTTTTTTATTTGTTGTTTTATTATTTCACTATATCTATCGCTCATATTATTCTCCTTTCTTTAATTCTTTTTTTATCGCATTAAGTTTTGCCTTTATGCTGTTATCTATCACCTTTGAATCATATTCCACACTAATCCCAGCAATATATGACTTATCTATTATTATCTCTGGAATAACTTTTTTATTAAGTTTTGATTCAAATTTTTTACATATAGATTCAATTTGTTTTTTATCTAATTCAAAAGCCGATGTAATTTTTAAATTAATAATATTTAATAATTTTGATAATTCCTTTGTGATTAAATTTAAAATTTCCATTAATAAAAATTGATCATTTTTATCTATCATATAAAAAATCATATTTTTTAAATAAACATTATTATCTAATAATTCATCTATCATTTTTTTCTTATCTTCTTTTGAAATATTTGAAGATTTTAATAAATCAATATATTGATTATTGTCAATGATTGCATTTTTAAAATTATTTATTTCATTGTAAACCTTAGAAAGATCTTTTCCATCATCTTTCAAAGTTTCAATAAAAGCAGTTGAATATTGATTAATAATGTCGTAATTCATACTATAATTCCTTATCTAATTTTGATAAAAAATCCTCAACAAATTTTTTATTATCGTCACTAGTAACATTTTTCATAACTAACTCTTCTGCAGCAGTTAGTACAATATCTAAATTTTTAGATTCAATATTTTTTTGCATTTCTATCTTCAATTTAGAAATTTCTTGTTGTGCTTCATTTATCAATCTATCTGAATTGCTCTTAGCTTCTTTTTTAGAATTTGCAATAATAAATTCTGATTGTTTTTTAGCATCATCTAACATTTGAGAAATATCTCTTTGTGTTTTTAGATATTTATCTTTAATTTCTTTTTCTTGTTCAAAAATAATTTGTTTTTTTGCTTCAATTTCATTGATTTCAGATAAAACATATTCTTTTCTTTTATCAAGCATTTGATTATATGGTTTTCAAACTAATTTTAGAACAATAAATAATAAGATGATAGTTGCTAAAACTTGTGCAATTAATACTAAAGGTTGAGGGAAAATCAAATTTATCATTGTTTCCCCATTAACACCAGGAATTTGACCACTACAACTAGTTAAAAATGGTAGTGGTATTACTAGTGTAATCAACAATAATATTAATGGTAAAACTTTCTTAAAATGTTTTTTCATAATTAAATAGTTCTTGCAACGAAGATTAATAGAATTGCAATAATTAATGAATAAATAGCTGCAGATTCAGCAATCGCCATACCTACTATCATAGTAGACATAATTTGTGATTTAACTTCTGGGTTTCTTGAAACCGCTAATGCAGCAGCCCCAGCAGCATAACCTTGACCTGCACCAACACCTGTTGCACCAATCATTGCAATACCTGCACCGATGAAAGCGCCTAGTGCTGCTAAACCTTGGTCTGTTTGAGCAGAAGTACTTAATCCAGCAAATGTGCTAACTGTATCTCCTGCAGATTGATAAGCTTCAATAATAGCTGTAATATCCATAATAACTCCTTTATTTTATTAATTTAAAAATTTACAAAACTTCATTATTTTTAGAAATTTGGATTTCATTATTATTTTCAATAGATTCAGTTTCCACACCTTCATCTCCATAAATACCTAATGATCAATATGTAACTGTTAATAATACAAATACATAAGCTTGAACACCACCCGTGAACAATGTAAGATAAGCTAACATTGCAGGCATAATTATAATTCCACCTATAACAATAATTCCAACTTCAGGAACTGAACTTATCATTGAACCACAAACTCAGAATATTACAGCATAAATAATTGATCCTGCAATAATATTACCTCATAAACGGAATGTTAATGAAACAAGAGGAGTGATTTTCCCGATAATTTCTAATGGATTAATCATAAAATATATTTTTTTACCACGAATCTTTGTACCAATTAAAAATGTTTTTAAATAATTCATCTTTTGATATTTTATAGATAAAAAGATTGAAGTAAATCAAGTAATAAATCCTAGGGTTAAAGGAACTGTATATGAAGTAGTAGTTTCTCTTAAGCCAAATAAGGCAAGCATATTAGATAATAGTAAAAAAGAAAATAAAAAGATAATATAAGGAGTAAACTTAACAAATTTATACCCTATATTATCAATCACAATCTTTTTTACATTATCAATGAAAGAATCTATTAGGATAACAAATTTAGAATTATATTCTTTTACATTCAAATTTTTTGTTTTAAAGTAATAAACAACACTAGTCACTGCAATAATCACAGTAACTACTAATATAGAAAATATAATTCCAATCACTGGTTCTTGAAAAGCATTACCAGGTGCTCATTTATCCATACAAACTCCTATAATTCCCCAAAACAAAAGTTTTGTCGGCAAATAATAAATAATTTGCCTAAGATGATTATACTCCTAGTTTAAAAATTATTTAGGAAAAATTGAATTTT
>CASEPW010000063.1 GCA_949289925.1 uncultured Mycoplasmataceae bacterium | reverse complement strand
TGTGATCATGTTTATTTAATTTTTGTTCATAATCATAATTATATTTTCCTTCCATTCTTAGGTGTGATAATACAATTTCATTATTGTCTAAAATAAAGATTAAATATTTACCTCTACGTTCTATTTTTTTAAAAGAATGACTTAATAATTTATTTCTAAAATCTTTGATATTAATATTTTTTAAAATTTTTGGAAGTCTAATTTCAACATCAATAATTTTTTTATTTAATACATGTTTATTTAAATAGTTAATTACAACCTGTACTTCTGGTAGTTCTGGCATTATTTATTACCTCTCTTTCCTTTTTCATGTCATTAATATTATAGAAATTAATAACGCCAATAAAATTAAACCAACAATAATGAAAATAATATATAATGTGAATTCTTTAGTTTCATAACCTGGCATTTTTAATAAAATAAAACCATCTAATTTTAATGTTAAATACAAAGGTTTATAATTACTCATTGTTGAATCAATAAAATTTCCATTTTTATCATAATAATTATCTATTCTAACTTTAATGTGTAATTTATTATCATAATAGCTATTATAATATCCATTGATATCTTTCTTGTTAAGAATTTCTTCAACATGATATTTAGAAAAGATTTTTTTAGGTCCTGTAGTGCTATATTTTAAAAAATTATGATTTACTACATCTCCAGTGTTTATTCAATCAATATATTTATTTAATTCTTGAACAGAAGGAACATAAATTTTTGTAGTTGGCACAACAGATTGATACATATTAGTTGATGTTGTTTTGACAAATCCTTCAATTGTAACACTTTGTTTAATTGGAGTTGTTTGTAATTTATTATCAACTATTGCATTAGTTATTTCAAAGTAAAAAATTATTTTTCCATTTATATTGTCAGTTGTCATTTTATATATATCAATAGTAGTTTTTGGGTCTAATGAACCATTAGTAATAGTGAATCATTGCTCAAAGAAATTGTATGGTAGTGAATAAAAAGCACTTGGAGAATATTTAAAAAATTCTTCAGGTACACTAAATTTGATATTAGTGGAATTTTGTGATGGAGGAGGGAAAGGTTCTGGCTTAGGGATTGGTGTTAAATTATTTTTACCATTAACCGTTCCTCTTCATGAACCTCCACCATATTTTGTTAAATTTGTATCTTGAATTGGTCCAAATTCTCATGACATAACAGTTGTAATAATGTATCTTTTTGTTTCGAGTGGCATTTCTTCAGGGACTACCATATCAACACTTTTACCATTAACTGTTCCTGAATTCAAGAAAGCACCATTGCCAATTATGATATTTGGATTTTTTATCTCAATACCTTTAAAATTAGGATTTAACATTAACATTGTTAATGATCTTGGTTGTATATAATCTATATCACTTTCAACAATAAATTTTCCATTATTAGCACTATCAATTAGTCAATCATAATCATAACTAATAACACTATTAGTTGATTTTTCAATTAATAATCCGTTTCTAAATTCATAATATTGATTATTTTCTAAATTAATATTCACTTTTCAAGCATTAAAATTTATTCCAGTACCAATATATTCAATAGAAGATGGAATATTAACTTGTCCACCACTAGAGTTATAAAACATAGCTTCTCCTAGATAAGTAATTGATGAAGGAAAATTTACAACAAAATCTCTTGAGGAATTTAAGCCGTTATTTATATTACTAAAAGCATAATTACCAATTTTTGTTAAGTTAGTTCCTTCAAAAATTATTTCATCTAAATGGATATTACTAAAAGCACTATCACCAATTTCTTTAACTTTTGGACCAAATGTTAAATTATTTGTATTAAACAAAAATGAATCTGATTTAAAAGAATCTCCTATATAATCATAATCAAAATATGCATTTAGAATTTCATTAGCGCTTCATCTAGGGTTTACTAATGCCATTGCAGTATTTGAATTTTTATCAACAAGTACATCATATTGTGATTTTTTATCAAGAATATACCGACTATTTATTGATGATAATATTCCAATAAAACCACTAAATGCTGCACTTCCAATTTTTTGAACATTATTTGATATTTGAAAATTTTTTATATTTGCTTCATAGAATGCATTATTTTGAATCTCGATAACATTATTAAAATCACTTTGAACAATTTCAAAAGGATTATATTTTCCTGCTCCTCTTAAATTAGAAAAAGCATATGGTGCAATTATTTTTGTATCCGGTTTTATCCTAATAACATTATTATTTGCAGCACTTGGGAAAACCATTAGTAGTTTCTTTTCAGTATTTTCATAAACACAACCATTTTCTATACTATATCTTGAACCTTTCTCAAAAACTACTTCTTGAGGTTCAGTATCATAAAAAATATTGCCATTTATTTTGACTACACTCTTAGGAATAAAAACTTTTTTTAGTTTATTACGACTATTATTGATAATCGCTGCATCTAATTCTTTCATTGATTCAGGGAAAATGATTTCATCAACATTTTCATAATAAAAATTAAATGAATCACTCTTAACTTTTGTGTATCCATCTAATTCATCTACGGTAATTTTATTATCATTTTTTAATCAAGAATCTAGATTTATGTCTACAATACGATGATTAATTATTGTAGTTTCAATTGCACGATTAGTTTTACTATAATTAATAAATTGTTCATTATTAAATTTTTGTGATTGAAAAATTAATAATGATGGTGTTAAAAGAGAACAACAAGACAGCAATAACAATCACTTAGAATTATTAAATGTAGATGTTTTGGTAAGTAATCATTTTACTCATTTCTTCAT
>CASEPW010000062.1 GCA_949289925.1 uncultured Mycoplasmataceae bacterium | reverse complement strand
TATAAACAAGAAAATATTAATAATTTTGATGAAGTTGTTTCTATTAGAACAGGTTCAGCAATTAAGTGTTTAGGAAAAGTTATATTAACTCCTAATGCAAAACAACCATTTGAATTATTAGTATCAAAAGTTGAATTGTTAAAACAAGCATCTGAAGATTTTCCACTTCAAAAGAAGAGACATACTAATGAATATTTAAGAGAAATTGCTCATTTAAGACCTAGAACAAATTTATTTAGTGCCATCATGAGAGTTAGATCTGAACTTTATTCAATCATAAATAAATATTTTTTAATTAATGATTATGTATGAATTACATCACCAGTTATTACTACAAATGATGCTGAGGGTGCTGGTGAGTGTTTTAAAATAGCACAAATTGATAAAGAGAATTTTTTTGGTAATGAAGCTGTTTTATCAGTGACAGGACAATTACATGCTGAAGCTTATGCAATGGCTTTTAAAAAAGTCTATACTTTTGGTCCTCAATTCAGAGCAGAAAAATCACATACAAATAGACATGCTGCAGAATTTTGAATGTTAGAACCAGAAATTGCTTTTATAGATATCAATCAATTAATGGATATCATGGAAGATATGTTGCATTTTATAGTTAACGAATATTACAAGAAATGCAATGATGAAATATTATTTTTTAATGAATTTGTTGATAATGGTTTAATAAAAAGATTAGATTCTATTAAAGATTCAAAAATTAATAGAATAACTTATACTAAGGCAGTTGAATTATTGACTACAGCAGTTAAAGAAGGTCATAAGTTTGAAAATAGTAATATCAATTGAGGTATGGATTTAGAATCCGAACATGAAAGATATATATGTGAAAAAGTTTATAATTCACCAGTTTTTGTTTATAACTATCCAATGGAGTTAAAAGCTTTTTATATGAAAAAGAATGATGATGACAAAACTGTGGCAGGAGTTGATTTATTGGTTCCTGGTGTTGGTGAATTGTGTGGTGGTAGTCAAAGAGAAGATGATTACGATGTATTATTAAAAAAAGTTAATGATTCAAAATTGGACCCAGAACCATTAAATTGATATTTAGAATTAAGAAAATATGGTTATTATAAATCATCAGGTTTTGGTTTAGGTTTTGAAAGATTGATTATGTATTTGACAGGTGTAAATAATATTAGAGATACAATACCTTTCCCAAGAACACATGGAAATGCTAAGTTTTAAAAGAAAATTGCCAAATATACTTACAACATTTAGAATTGCTATTATAATTCCAATTTTTGTTATTTTATTTATTCCCGAATTAGTTAATAAAAAAATATATACAACTTATATAAATAACAATGTGGAGTTATCTACTAGTTTATCTTTTTTAATTGTTCTAATTTTATTTATAATAGCATCAATAACTGATTTTTTAGATGGTTTTCTTGCGAGAAAATGAAACGTTATTTCTCAATTTGGTAAAATTTTTGATCCAATAGCTGATAAAATACTAGTTAATATAGTTATGATTACTATTTCATGTAATACAAATTCGATTTTGTTGCCCATAGTTTTATTAATGGTAGTTAGAGATATTGTAGTTGATGCTTTTAGAATTTCTGCTATTTCTAAGCAAATTGAAATAGCTGCTAATATTTGAGGAAAGATAAAAACATTTGTACAAATGATTGCAATAATTTTTATTTTAATTATTTCCACTAATTCATATAGCATTATTTCTAATATACCAAATAATTGATGATATTATGGTGTTCAAAATTTGATGTTTTATATAGCATTATTTTTTAGTTTATTTTCAGCTATTATATACATAAAAAAAATTTATTGTGAATTAAAAAAGTAAAATAATCAAAAGTATAAATGATATAATAAAAATTATGAGTAATCAAATTACTAGTATTGACAAAAAATTGCTTAAAAAGATTTTTGAATATGGCTCTTTAATGATTGAGTCAGAATATGAATATATTAATGAATTAAATGTTTTTCCTGTTCCTGATGGTGATACAGGAACAAATATGAAAATAACAACAACTAAAGCATATGAAGAAATTGCCAATATTGATTTTTCAAATATTTATGAATTAGCAAAATCATTTTCAAGAGCATTATTAATGAATGCAAGAGGAAATTCAGGAGTTATCCTATCACAAATTATTAAAGGTTTTGTTTCTTCACTAAAACCAAATCAAGATTCATTAAATATTATGGATTTTAAAATTGCTTTTTCTAATGCAAAAAGAATTGCCTATGAATCTGTTTCTAATCCTGTTGAAGGAACAATTTTAACTGTTATTAGAATGACTTCTGAAAGTGTTATGAATAATGATTTTAATTCATTGAATCAATTAATAAATTTTGCATTTGATGAATCTCAAAAAGCACTTAAACTTACTCCAACATTATTACCACAATTAAAAACAGTTGGTGTAGTGGATTCAGGTGGATATGGATTAGTTAAATTCATAGAAGGGATGAAAAAAGCAATTAACAATGAACCATTACCAAAAAACATTTCAAAAGGATTACAAATAAATAATGTTAACAAGAATATAGCAAAGAGTTTAATGGGACATTTTGATGCTGAAGAAGGATTTGGTTATTGTAGTGAAATTATCCTAAAATTAGGTGCTAAAATTGAACCATCTGATTCAGATAAAAAGAATTTTGATATTAAAAAATTTAAAAAAGATTTATTAAAAATTGGTGAATCATTAGTATTAATAGCAGATGAAGATATTGTTAAAACACATATTCATACAAAAACACCACAAAAATTATTAGAATTAGGTCAAAAATATGGTGAATTTGTAAAGATAAAAATAGAAAATATGACTGAACAATTTTATGAAAGATTATCAAAAGCAGACGGTATTGAAATATTGGATGATAATAAATTTGTTCAACAAGCTGCATCAAAGAAATTATCTAATAAAATTCAAGTTATCCACACAACAAGCAATAGAAAGATTGCAAATATTTTAAAAGATGAATATGGTTTTAAGAATATTTTAGTATGTCAAAAAGGTAATCCATCTATTCAAGAAATTATAGAAATTATAGATAAAGTATCTTCATCTAAAATTATTTTTATAACTGATGATACAAATATAGTTTTAGCTGCTAAACAAGCTGCATCGACTGTAAAAGGTAAAATTGATATGAGAATTATACCAGCAAGTAATATTGCAGAATCTTTAATTGCATCATTAGAATTTGATCCAATTGTTGATTTAGATACAAATGAAAAGAAAATTAATAAAGCATTGAAAGAATCAACAACTGGATTATTATCAAGATCTGTAAAGGATGTTACATATCCACACATTCAAATAAACAAAAATGATTATATTGGTATTGTTAATAAAAAAATAATTGTTTCATCAGATGATGAATTTAATGCTATTTGTCAATTATGTGATTCATTAATTAAAAAAATAAAGAATCCAGATGTAGCAATTCTTTTTAAAGGTGAAAAAGCTGACAATAAAATTATTGAACAATTAGAAGAATACTTATTATTAAAATATGAAATTGTTTGCGATGTTAAAGAAAGCTCTCAACAAATCTACAATTATATCATTGCTATTCAATAATTTATATTACTTAAATAATTCAATTACAAAGAATATTAATATCTTGCAATAGATTGAGTTATATTTCTCTTTTTGAAAATAATTAATGAGTATATCATTAATGATATTATTGCAGTTCCTATTATAGATATTGAGACTAAAGGTATTCATCAATATAGACTTAAATGTAATAAGATATTTGAAAAAGAATAAATAAAACCGACAAAACTATTAAACAATAACATTGTAACAGGAATTGATATAATATTTGTAATTAATAATGAAGGTATAAAAATAGAAGTGAATGTTATTATATTTTTTATATCACTATAACCTAAGGCTTTTAAAATTGATGAAATTGCCATTGTTGAATTCAATACATCAATAGCAATAGTTATTGATGATAAAATTGAAATGGCTGCAACTATTATAATAATTATTTTTAACAATGTATTTGTTAATGATGAAGTATTATCAAATAATTTCATATACATTTCTTTTGAATTAACATTATTAATTGTAGAAAAGAATGGGTCAGTACCATATATTTCAATTAATGTGTTAATGATATTATTAGCATCATTAGTTTTTAAATATTCTTTGAATTTGGCAAAATCAGCTTCTTCACTATTTTCTTTAATAAAACCAAGAGCAATAGCTAAATCATTTCTTGCTAATTTAGTACTAATATCATTATTTTTAAAATCAGAATTATTATCTGAGAATTGAATAATTATATTAATCATTTTCTTATATGAATCAGAATTATAAAATTTATCACTAGGAGGACCTAAACCTGAAATAGTATAAAGACTTGTTGTATTTGAAATGATTTTTGGATTCTCTTCATTTGTAAAAAACGCATTAAATGGATCAATTTGATATCCAACATCGCCTTTTCTTATATTTGGATCATAATATGATGTTGCCAATATTTTTTTGTTATCAAGATGTAAAATTTTATTTGCAACTCTTTGATTGATGTAGAACTCAGGATTTTGTGATGAACGATAAATTCCTTTTATTTGAAATTTGAATGTTCTATCATTTATATTTTCGCCAAAACAATTATTGACATTATATCTTGTTGCTTCATTTTTTGGATTGATTTCAATAATATCACCTATATTTAAATTATATTGATATTTAGCAGATTCATTGATAATAATACTTTGAGGAATTGATAAATCTATTTCATTATAAATATCGTGAATGTGAGAATTTTCATCCAAAGTATACATATTTTTTTCATTTTCATTAATTCATAATAGGTCATTTATATTGTTGTTATCAATATCTTTTAATTTTAAAAAATTAGAATCAGGTTTTATTCCTATAATTTTTAAATTATATTTTTCATTTTTTATTTCTGTAGATGCATCAATATATGTGTATGTTTCACTATCATCATCCATTGGAATATGGTTGTATAAAACTTTATATATATTATTAATATATTGATTTGATAATTGATTATCACCATAAAAAGGCACACCTGAAAATAAATATCCTAAAACAGCTAAATAACTACTTTTAACAGCTATTAAACCATTAATATTTAATTTATAGTACTTATCTGTTTCCTCATCTGAAAATGTAACCCTTTCTTCTGAAATCTTATTTTTTGGCACTTTTGTTACTAACTTTTCATTTAAAAATATTTCTTTTATAGTTTTATTCTTTATAGCATTAATTGGACTTAATCTTCAATTTTTTCAATTACTAAAATGATTGTTTATGACATCATCAGTAAAATATATATTTTTATCATTAAATGCTTTTTGCATTAAATTTTTTAAAAGTAGATCAGAATAATTTTGAAGATTTTCTGGACATAAACTTCTTGCAATATCTCATGGATTAGTTCCACCTAATGAAGCATCTAAAAATGGTTGACATTGAACTTTATTTTTTAAATAATTAATTTGATTAGTTTGTCATTCAGAATCGTTTATTGAAGGAAAATTATTATTTGCATATTCGCCTAAAACATTAACACTATTTGCTTCAAATAATGAATAAAAAGCTGCAAAGTTATTATTAGTTGAAATACTACTATCAAAACCATGGATTTGAGTATAATTTGCATCAGTTGAATTAATATTATAGTTTAATAATCTTTTATCTTTATCAAATATTAATTTTCCAGCATTCTTAAATGTTGTTCTGAAATATTGTCCACCTTGAATTGTTGGTGTTTCTAGCTCAATTGACATATTATATTTTTTATCTTCATATGTAATAATTTTTGACTCATTGAATTTATTTATTGGTACATTATTACCAAAAGCAAACATAATAGACATTGATGTTAGCGACATCATAATCACTAGAACAATCAATCTACTAATTGAACTGAATGCTACTGACATTCTAAATTTTGAAATAATATTAAAGCTCGGAATTGGTTTGGTTAATATTTTTGAAATTTTTGAAACTCTAAATTTCGATGATTCATTCATTAAATATCCTGGTGGTTTTCTTATTATTAAATATGATGATATTACTGATACTATAGCTAAGATTACAAATGGGATTATTATTGACAATAGTAATAATCCAGGATTAAAAGATATAAATGTAGTAGGAATAACTCAATAATATGAATATATATTTAATGCAGGACTTTGTGTAAAAAACGCAATTATATATCCTAAAAAACCACCAATTAAACATGGTAATAAAGATAATAAAGATGTAGATCAAATTATAGTTCTCTTTTTATAACCATTACTTCTTAAAATTGCAAGCATTGGTGAGTTATCACCAATGAATTTTTTAAGCATGATAATAAATATTATAGTTGCAAGAACTATAATGAATAAAGATAATATATTACTTATTCCTATTTGCATATTAATTAATTTTGGAAGAAATTGAAGTCTTAATGCAGAAGGTTGAAAAGTGTTGTCAATATCATCAGCAGCAAAAGCTCAATTATTACCTGCTGTAGTCATTCATGTAGGTATAATTTGATTTATTTTTTTAACAATTTCTTCAATATTGCCATTATATTTAGCAACAATATAACCATCCATAGGGACAGATCTATTTGTATTAAATGCATAATCAAAACCGCATTTAGTTGTGTATAAAAGAATTTCCTCATCAATATTTGGTGATACTCTCTCAAATGAATAAACTGGATACATAAAGTCAGGGGTAATACCATTTCCTACAAGAATGTATGGAATACTATCAACATAAATTTTGTATTCATCAGGAATTTTAGATAATAATTTATTATCAAAATCATTTTGTGTCATATAATTATCAATGCTTATATTTTTTTGAATACTTTGATATCAATCATCAGGGATATACTTTTTATTTTGTTTTTCTAATACATATTCAGGTGCTACTGCAAAAAAAGATGAAAAATTTAATAAATTACCTATAACTTTTGGTTTAATTGGGTTTACATAAATTTCAAAGTTTAAACGATAATTTTTATTAATTAATTTACCATTATCTAGATTTAATCAAATTTTTAAATATTTACTAATATTTTTTTCGTAAGAATCTAAATTTCAATTTATTGGGTCATAATTTGGATTATTTGGATCATTATATTTTTCAAGAAATCCTTTAGCTTTTATATGAAATAATTCTTCTATTGAATTATCAGTT
>CASEPW010000061.1 GCA_949289925.1 uncultured Mycoplasmataceae bacterium | reverse complement strand
TTATTTAAATAATTTTTAATATCTTTAATACTAGTCATTGTTAAATCATCATATTCAGTATGAAGTTTTGCCTTATAAACTTCTGGTCTTTGAGGAGTTTTTCTATTAAATATTCCTCTATTATATGTAGCCATATTACCAAATTCATTAAAGAATTTTTTTTGATAATCAGCAAAGTCGATATTATGAATTTCAGGATCGTTTATTGTTAGTTTAACTGGCTCAACTACTTGTCTATCAAAAATGTAAAAAGAAACTTTTTTATTCATGTAATTTAATTTAGGTTTTTGTGATGGTTTACCATTTTCATTGTTATTTACATTTTCGTTATTAATAGTATTGTTTGACATTTTTTCTCCTAGAATATTAATGACTTCTAATTGTTATAATTATAATTTAATAACACTAAATATGCAAATTTTTCATTATTATTCAATTCTTATATTATTATTAATATATATTTGTAAATGTCTAATCATAAATCTCAATTAAGAAATTTTATTACAAATTATTTGGTCAAATATGCACCATCAAATAATTTTCCATCACTAAAAATAAAAATTATATCAATAGTTTATAATCTTTTTATTTCATTTATCCCACTTTTTGTTTCAATAATACCTATTATTTTTTCAATAGTTAATAGAGATGTTATGTCTACAAATCAATTAGGCATTTTCTTACTAATTAATTTAATTTCTTTTATTTTTATTATTATAGATTGAATAATGTTTATCTCAGTTTGTGATTTATATTATAAAACAAATAAAAAAAGTGAAATTTTGATTAAAATGCTTTTAAATTTTCCTAGAATGTTTCAAATAATTTCTTCCATTATTACTATTATTTTTTATTCTATTTATATTTATGGTTCATCATCATACATATTCCAAATTAAAAATTCTATTGATGAAAATATTTTGCAAATAGTTATTTTTCTTCTTTTATTTTTTAATGTATTAACATTTTTTCCTCGTTTATTTGTAAATATTTTTAATAAAAGAAAATTATCCATTTTAAAAACTTTATTTTTTAAGAGAATTTATGCATTAATCTATTGTTTTCTAGCTTTATTTATTTTTACATTTGTATTTGCATATATTGTATTTTTAACACAAGTTGGAACACCATTAAATGATTCAGCAGGTAATCCGATAGTATGAACATATTGAAAATCATTATGATTTTGTTTTGTTACTATAACTACTATTGGTTATGGAGATATAGTTGTTTCATCATCATTAGGAAAAATTTTCACTATTCCATTAGCTATTATAGGAATTATTACATATGGTTCAATTTCAGCTTTATTTATCTCAATTATTAATGATTACAACACGATAAAAGATGAATTAAGAAAAAATGCTAAATCTATAAGAGAAAAACATAATGATCATGAAATGTTATTAAAAGAAATTAATAAAATAATGCTTTTAAATATGTTTAAATCAAATTTAATTGATGAAAAAAAATATAATGAATTATTAAAAAATCATAATGATATTGAAAATATTATTTTTAATGATGAATCAATATTTAAAAATTTAAAAGAAAGAAATGATGATTTATATTTTAACAATAAAAAAATGGGTCATGTTACTCATAAAATACCAAAACATTATATGGCTGTATACAATAAACCTGAAAATGTAAGAAAAATTAATGTAATGCAAATTGAAAATATTAAACTTATAAATAATATTATCAAATCTAATTCACCTATATATTTTAGTAATGATTTATTAAATGAAGAACATATATCAAATATTGTTTTATCAACAAAAAAACCTCATCGTTTAGCATATTGTGAATTAAATATTTCTGTTTCATTTGTATTAGAAAAAAATAAAGCTTGGGAAAAATATGGTAAATTTTCAGATTATGATAAAAATGAATTTTTCCTAAAATTCAATAATAATGATGACGTAAGAGTGTTTGTTATTCAAGAAAAAATAATCTATGATGAATGCGTGCTATTAGAATTCTTTGGTATTTATTCAAATAGCAAATTAAAAGATTTCATATTTTTAATTTAGATATATTGTTATTGTTTTACTCAAGTTTCTAATGAATTAGAAGTAGTGGTTTAATTTAATTTCCTGTTAAACCATATTTATTGTTATTAAAATCTAATGAAGTAGGCAATATTATTGATTGTACTTTTTTGCATCCTTCAAAAGAATTATTAGCTATATAGTGGTAGTTGTTGGAAATATAATAGATGTAAAATCAGAATTATAAAAAGCTCCATTTAATATTCTAGTTAATTTAGTATTAGTAAAATCTCCAGTAGTAATATTAGTATTAGAAAAAGCATTATCCTCTGTTTCTGTTAATTCTTTTGATCATTTAATAGTAGTTAATTGATCACAATTATTAAATATTTCTGTTTTAATTGTACTTATTAATGTCATTGATAAATCTACATAGGTTAAATTATTGCAATCTATAAATGCACTAGAACCTATATAATCTAATTTTTTGGTACTATAATTGAATTTAATTTATAACAATAATGAATGCTTCAGAACCGATTGTTGTTAGATTAGTATCTGATAAATTAATAGAATATAAAGAATTACAATGATAAAATCCTGAAGAACCTATAACTTTTAATGTTGATGGTAATTTAATAGTTGTTAATTTTTTGCAATAAGCAAAAACACTATTATGAATGTCTGTAACTTTTGTATTTAATAAATCAATAGCCTTTAATGAAATATTATTATAAAATGCACTAGTATTAATTGAAGTTAAACTATTTGGTAAAAGAATTGTTTGTATATTTTCATAATTAGTAAATGCAAAATTAGGTATATGTCTAAGCTGTGTATTTGATAAATCGATAGATGTTAAATTTTTATGGGAAATAATATAATCAATAATTATTTCCATTTTTCTAGATTTCCATGATTTTCCCATATTTTCCTCCAATAAGTGCCATTTTATTGAAGGGATATATGTTCTACCTTCATCTGAAAATTTGAAAAGAGAAAATCAATCATTATTAGGTGGTAATGGACTTATTGGTTTATTGCTACTATTACTTCCATTATTACAATTACTACAAGAAACAATAATTGGAGTAGCAATAATAGAAATGCTTAATAAAGAAACAAATGGTAATAGAAATTAATAACTCTTTTCATAAAGCTTAATAATATATTAAAATTATAAAATAAAAATATATTTTTTGTATTTATTGAGTATAATCTTTATCATGATAAAAAAAGAAAGAATTACAACAAGAAAAGAAGATTTTTCAAAATGATATACAAATATTGTGCAAAATGCAGAATTAGCATTATATGGCGCAATTAAGGGTACAATTATTTTTCAACCTAATGCTTGATCAATATGAGAGAGCATTCAAACAAATATAAATAAAGAATTTAAAAAATTGAACATTAAAAATGTAGCTCTACCTTTTTTAATACCATTAAATGATTTAGCTCTTGAAAAAAAACATGTTGAAGGTTTTGCTCCAGAATTATTTACAATTACAAAAATTGGAGATAAAGAAATAAGTGAACCATATATTGTAAGACCAACAAGTGAAATTCCATTTTGTCAATATTTTAAACACGTTGTTTCTAGTTATAAAACTTTACCAATTAAATTAAATCAATGATGTTCGGTTATGAGAGCTGAAAAAACAACAAAACCATTTTTAAGAAATTCTGAATTTCATTGGCAAGAAATGCATTCTGTTCACGAAAGTAAAGAACATGCATTTGAATTTACAAAGACATTAATAAATTTATATGAATCATTTTTAAATGATATATTATGTATTCCAGTAATAAAAGGTGAAAAAACAATTGGTGAAAGATTTGCTGGAGCAGAAAATACATTTACAGTTGAAGCATTAATGCAAGATGGTCAAATGTTGCAATGTGGTACTAGTCATTATTTAGGACAAAATTTTGCAAAAGCATATGATATTAAATTTCAAAATAAAGAAAATAAATTTGATTTTATTCATCAAGTTTCTGCAGGTATATCTACTAGATTATTAGGTGCTATTATAATGGTTCATGGAGATGATAATGGATTGGTGCTTCCACCTTTAATTGCTCCAACACAAATTGTAATTAATACAATTGGAGTGGAATTAAATGATAATGAAGTTATAAAAAAGATTAATTGTCTTAAAGAAATGTTCAGAAATTATAGAATAGAAATTGATGATACAGATAAATCATTAGGATATAAATTATCACAATATGAAATTTCAGGTGTTCCTATTCAAATAGTTTTTGGGAAAAAAACTATAAGTGACAATATTGTTACTATTGTTAGAAGAGATACTATGGAAAAACAAGATGTTAATTTAGATATTTTATCAAATGTAGTTGATCAACTTATTGTTGATATTAAAAATAATATTTACAATAGAGCTAAAAAACAATTAGACGAATCAATTGTAAAGATTGACAACATTTCTGAATTAATTGACGTAGTTAAAAATAAAAAAATTGGTATTGCATATTGAAGTGGAACTGAAGAAGATGAAAAAGCATTAAAAGAAAAGACAGGGGGAATTACTCCTAGATGTATTTATAAAATTGATGATAAAAAAGGTAAATGTTTTTATACAAATAAAGAAACAAATCAAATCGTTCTTTTTGCAAGAGCCTATTAAAAATTTTTTGTATTTTTTAATCTTTTACTTCCATATGGATTTTGTGTTACAGAATAACCTTTTCTTGTCACAATAGTAACAATTCTTTTTTTTCCATCACAATATGTTCCATTATCGAAATTCATTTTTCTTGCCATATATTCTCCAAACATATAAATATTATAGCAAATAATCATCATGTTATGTATTCATAAAAAGTTATA
>CASEPW010000060.1 GCA_949289925.1 uncultured Mycoplasmataceae bacterium | reverse complement strand
ATAAATTATTATCTTATTTTCCACACAACAAAAAACAATGAAAGAGATTTTTATTAACATCAGCCCCTGCAATTTTTTCTGCAATGATTTTTTCGCTTAATGCATTTGTTGACAATTTTATGTCAACTAATATTGAAGGTGGGAATCAAGCTCTTTCATATGCTAATACTTGAACAGAATTAGAAATTGGTATTATTTCACTAACATCTGTTGTTGGTAGTGTTATTTTTGCACAATATTTAGGAAGGCATAATACCAAAAAAGTTAGAGAAGTAATTAATATAAGAGTTTTATTTTCATTATTCATTGCTTTTTTATTTGCTATACCAGCATGGATTGTTCCTAAAGAAATGACATTATTAATATCAGGGTTTGATAACGATTTATTGTCAACAGTATTAAATAAATCTGTAAATTATTTACGACTTATAACAATTTCATGAATTTTAAACTCTATATGATATACATCAACAATGATATTAAGGGAAAAGAAACATGGTGTTCCCCCATTAATTTCATCAATTATTTCATTGCTTTTAAATATTATTCTTAATTCAACATTTATTTTTGGTTTTAATCTTGGTATTGAATTTTTAGCATACTCTACAATCATATCTAATTTTGCAGGTTTATTATTTTGTATATTATTTGTTGTATTTAAGGATAGAACCATTTTTATAAATCCATTTAAGATTTTTATTATTTCAAAAGAAATATTCTCACATTTTTTTGCAAGAATCTTATCTTTTATATTATTATCAATAGGGTCTGTTGTAGTTACAATAAGATTTGTATTTTGAAATATAGGTTATCCAACTGGTTCAATTGGTGAAACATATTATGTATTATCAGCAGCAAATATTTTAGGAATTACTGGAATGTTTTTTAATATATTCTGAACAGCATTTGAGTCTATTAATGCCAATGTTGCAATTTATGTAGGTAAAGAATTAGGATCAAATAGATATAATAATGCAGTAGAAAATGCCAAACAACTTCAAGGATTTCACTCAATCATTGCCATTGTTTTATCATTGTGCTTATTTGCATTATCATTTGGAATTGAAAAAATGTATTTTTTAGCTAATGGTTATAAACAAGGATTAATTAGTGAGTTACAAAATACAAATTTTAATGAAACACAAATTAATGAAATAGTATCAAAAGCAACTATACTTTTTTTAGCTAATTTGAAATTCACATTATGACCTTTATGTTTATTTATGCCAATGTTTATTTGATTTATTACTAGAAGTAGAATTATTTCATCTGGTGGACATACAAACGTAGTTGCAACTATTGAAGCTGTAATCGGTACATTACAGATAGTATGATTAGTTATTATTTGTTTAGTAATAAATAAAAATAATACACTTCCATTCCCATGAGCTTATTTTATTTTTTTCACAAGTGATATTATTAAATTAATTATTTATGAAATCATTTATCATAAAATTGATTGAGTAAAAAATATTACACCAAATAACTATAGTATTTAAATATAATTGTTGTTTTATTTTAGTTATATAGTTTATATGAAGATTTAGATAAAATCATATATAGTATTGCAATAATAACTACATTAGTAATTTTATTGTTAGTAATTATTATCTATCCTATATTAATAGCTACAAAATTCAAAATTGTATAATCTTTATATGTTCAATTAATATCATTTTTATTGTGGAAATCACAAGTACAGTATGCTTTTTGTTTATAGAAAATGAATTCATATTCTTAATCTAGCATTGTGTTTCGGATTATTTTATGTTTTTATTTTTGCATTTGAAGATTTGCACATTGAATAATAATTAGATTCATAAAATTAAAAGTGAAATACAAAAATCAAAATAAATGAAAAGTATGATGATGTAGAAGAACATCAATATTATTTATTTTTGTTTATAAACTTTTATCTTTTTTAAATGTCCTAAAATTGTTAATAAGAATAAAACTATAGCAACAATCATTAACGCAAATGAGAACGCATCGATACCAGGGAATAATTTTATAAAATCATTACTTGTTGGAACAATACTAAATACAACAACAAAAATCATTACACAAGATATCACAATAAAATTGCTAATTAATTTCTTTCAATTAAACCCTTGATTAAATTCAATATTTATAAATGACATTAATTTAGTTGAATTAATAAACACGTGATAAATTGTTGTGTACAATAATGCATAAGAATGTGAAATACCAAAACCATTTTGTGATGCTAATTTAAAGTTATAAACTCCTTCAGGTGATCATAAATATTTTTTAATTTCTAAAGCTAAATTTCCACTATATGGTCAAATGTTACTTGGAATAGGGTTGATTATTTCATTTATTTGGTTCTTTGTATACAAATTAGCCAATCCCATTGCACAAAAATTAAAGATAATACAAATAATCAATGTTACAAAACCTGCTATAAAAACTAAGATATTTCATACATTCATGTCAATATGATGATTTGTTTGCGGATATTTTTCTAATCTAGTATATTCAATTGTATATAATAAACCATCAGCAAAGAAACCACAAAAGAACAATGAGTTATATCAAATAATTTTACTAATCATTAGTGCAGGAGGTGTATCTTTTTGTGATAATCCTAATGAAAGTGCAATAGCCATAATTAAAATAGATTTCATTAGGGTTGATAAAAGA
Organism: uncultured Mycoplasmataceae bacterium; assembly: GCA_949289925.1. Taxonomy (GTDB): domain Bacteria; phylum Bacillota_I; class Bacilli_A; order Mycoplasmatales; family Mycoplasmoidaceae; genus Mycoplasma_L. Next base: position 905 of record CASEPW010000060.1, on the reverse strand, counting down.
AAATTTATTGAGAAATTTTTTGTTTTAATGATAAATAATTTAGTTCTTGATCAATCAAATTTCAAAAATACATATTTGTGTTTAATATTGTAAATAAAGATAAATATAAAAACAAATACAGAACTTAATAAAATTCCTAACCCTATACCAAAGGTAGATAAATATTCTGGTCATTTAATTACTATACCGAATATAGGGATAAAAATAAGATTACTAAAAAATAAAAATATTAATAATAATCACCCATATCATTTCTTTTGTTGGTAATCGATCATTATATTTAAATATATAAATGCATTAAATATTAATGACCCAGCGACAATTGCTACATATTTATAACCTTGTCCTATAGAAGATTGGATGTTTTGATATATTCCTGAAAAATTAATATACAAATATGATAATCCAATAAAAAGAATAATTGAGATAATAGAACAAATAAACATAATATTAGCTGCAGTATGACGATCTCTTCTATCATATAAATTAAATTGGTATTGGCGTTTAAATACAAATTCTAAGCAAAGAGCCATTAAAAATAAAAATTGATTGAAGATAGTAATGAAACTAACACTCAACCCTGTACCAATAACATCAATTGCACCATTTGGCCCATTTAATGAGCTCATTATCGTTGCAAAGAATGGTATGAATAAATTAACAAATGAAAAGAAAATAAAAATAGAATTACTAAAGATTGATTTGAATATCAACCATTTTTTATGTTTGTTACTCATTATATGATTATCTTTACAAAGGTGTTGCATATTCAACATTATAATACTTTTTAAAAATACTAATTAAAAAGTTTGTTGAAACTTACACATGGACATAAAAATGGGACAAAAGGAGAAAAATGAAAAAGAAAGTTCCATGATTAACTAAAAATGAATGAATATATTTTT
>CASEPW010000059.1 GCA_949289925.1 uncultured Mycoplasmataceae bacterium | reverse complement strand
TTTTATTTATAAATAAATAATTTTATATAATTTACAAGTAAGGAGAAATTATGGATTTAGGTTTAGTGTTAGGTTTATGTTTAGGTTTAGGTATTCCAATTTCTTTAATAATAGGTGGTGTAATTGGTTATATCGTATCTACAAAAATCATTAAAAAACAAATTAAAGATAATCCACCAATAACAAAAGATACTATAAGAATTATGTATCAACAAATGGGTAGAAAACCAACAGAAAAGCAAGTGAATGAAATTTATAATAGAGCAGTTAAAAAATAATGAAATTTATTAAATCTGCAAAAGAAGTTTCAGGATTCATAAATGATTGTAAAAAAGAGATTTGTTTAATAGGTAGATCTAATGTAGGAAAATCATCATTAATAAATTCATTAGCTAATAATAAATCACTTGCAAAAACTTCATCTACTCCAGGAAGAACAAAATTGATTAATTTTTTTGATTGTGGAGATTATAGATTAGTCGATTTACCTGGGTATGGATTTGCAAAACTTTCAAAAAGTGAGCAAAGAGAAATACAAGAAATAATTGAAACATATATTGTAGAATCAAAAAATTTACATGCTATTTTTCAAGTTTGTGATGCAAATGTAATTACAACATTAGATGCTCAGATGTCTTATTATTTTAATGAAAACATCGATAAGCATTACATTATATTAAACAAAATTGATAAAAATAATATTTCTAAATACAAAAATAACCTAAAAAAAATTGCAGACTATTTAGATGTTGATGAAAAAAATATTATAATGGTTAGTGCAAAAAATAAAACTAATATTTTAGAACTTAAAAAATTAATTTGAGAAGTGCAAAATGAAGAATAATATTTTAGACAAAAAATATAATCCAAAAGAAATTGAAAATGATATTTATCAATTATGAGTTAATAATAAATTATACTTAACTCCAAAAAAAGGTAAACCTTTTTCAATGATTTTACCTCCTCCTAATGTTACAGGTGTTTTACACTTAGGGCATGCTTGAGATTCTTCTATTCAAGATACTATAATTAGATTCAAAAGATTACAAGGATATAGAACATTATGAGTTCCAGGTACTGATCATGCTGGTATTGCAACTCAAACTAAATTTGAAAAATTTTTAGAAAACGAAAAAAATATAGATAAATATAGGTTAGGTAGAAAAGAATTCTTAAAACAATTAATGGAATGAAAAGATATTCAATCTAATACTATTCATAAGCAATGAGCACAATTAGGTTTACTACTTGATTATAGTTGTGAAAAGTTTACTATGGATAAGGATGTAAATCAAGCTGTTTATAAAGTTTTTGTTGATTTATACAATAACAATTTAATTTATAAAGGAAATAAATTAGTTAATTGGGATGTAAAATTAAAAACTGCAATTTCTGATATTGAGGTTATTTACAAACAAGTTCAATCTAAAATGTACTATTTTAAATATTTCTTAAGCGATAAAAGAAATGAATATATAATCGTTGCTACAACAAGACCAGAAACAATGTTTGGTGATGTTTGTGTTGTAGTTAATCCAAACGATAAAAGATATAAAAAAATAGTAGGAAAAAAAGTCTTAAATCCTGCAAATAAACAATGAATACCTGTTATTGAAGATAAATATGTTGATCCAGAATTTGGAACAGGAGTTATGAAGTGTACTCCATCTCACGATTTTAATGATTACATAATTGGTATTAAACATAAATTAAATTTGATAAATATTATGAACAAAGATGGAACAATGAATGAATTGTGTGGTAATTATAAAAATTTAGATAGATTTGTTTGTAGAAAAAAATTAGTTGAAGATTTAATAAAAGAGGATTTTGTTGAAAAAATAGATGAAAATTACATTACACAAATTGGTTATAGTGAAAGATCAAATGAAATTGTTGAACCTTATTTATCAGAACAATGATTTATTAAAATGAAACCTTTAGTAAAAAAAGTTTTAGATAACCAAAAGAAAAAGAAAAATTCAGTTCAGTTCTTACCAAAAAGATTTGATAAAACTTTACAACAATGATTAGAAAATATTGAAGATTGATGTATTTCAAGACAACTATGATGAGGTCATCAAATACCAGTTTGATATCATAAAAAAACAAATAAAATTTTTGTTAGTGAAAATCCACCAAAAAATATTAAGGAATGAAAACAAGATGAAGATGTTCTAGATACATGATTCTCATCTGCATTATGACCATTTGTTACATTGAATTGACCAAAAGAAACAGAAAAATTTAAAACTTTCTTTCCTACAAATGTTTTAGTTACTGGATATGATATCATTTTCTTTTGAGTTTCAAGAATGATGATAATGTCTACATACTTTACAGAATCTATTCCATTTGAAAAAGTTTATATTCATGGATTAATGAGAGATGAAAAAGGTAAAAAAATGTCAAAATCATTAGGAAATGGTATTGACCCAATTGAAGTAATAGATAAATATGGAGCAGATGCACTAAGACTATTTTTAACTTCTTCTTCTACTATAGGTGAAGATTTAAATTTTTCATATGATAAATTATCATCAAATTGAAATTACTTAAATAAATTATGAAATTGTGCCAGATTTATTTTATTAAATAACACAGAAGGATACAATGAAAATTTAAAAACAAATAACTTACCAGAAATATGTTTATGAATACTTAATAGATTAAATAATACAATTCTAAAAGTAACTAAATATATGAATGAATATAATTTTGTTGTTAGTAGTAAAACGTTAAATGATTTTGTATGAAATGATTTCTGTAACACATTTATTGAATTAGCAAAAAGTGATTTAAATAATAAAGAATTAAAAAAAGATATTATTTCTACTGCACTTTATGTTTTAAAATCTATTATTATTATGCTACATCCACAATGTCCATTTATAACTGAACAAATTTATTCTACATTCCCAAAACATAAAGTATCAATATTAAAAGAAAAATGGCCAGAAAAAATTAATATTAAAAAAGAAAGCTCAATTAATGATTTAGTAAAAATAATAGAATCTATTAGAAGAATCAGAGCATCAAATAATATATCTATAAAAGAACGTTTATCAATTAATATTTTAACAAAAAATAAAATTCAAAAATTTGCTTCAAGAACAAATTTATATAACAAATATTTATTATCCTTAAATGCTGAAATTATGAATGTTAGCAATATTAGTTTAATGGAAAATAAAATTACTGATATTATAGATAATTTTGTAATAGAAATACCTACAAAGAATTTTTTAAATACTGAAAAAGAAATTGAAAAACTTAATACGATGATTATTAAAATTCAAGCAGAAGTAAATAGATCTAAAGGAATATTGTCTAATGCCGACTTTATTTCTAAAGCACCAAAAACAAAAGTTGACTTAGAAAAAGAAAAGTTACAAAAATATGAATCACAACTTCAAAATCTTTATGAATCCATAGATTCATTAAAATTAAATTCTAAAAAATAATATGAAAATTGAAATTTTAGTTCCTAATGGTTTTTGTTATGGTGTAATAACTGCATATAATATTGCAATGAAAACTATTAATGAAAATCCTGATAAAAATATATATATGTTAGGTTGATTGGTTCATAATGAAAAAGTAATTAATGAATTTATTGAAAAAGGCATTAAAGTTATTGATGATAAAAATATTGATCGTTATGATTTAGTTAATAATTTACCTTATGATAAAAATGGTATTCTAATTTTTTCTGCACACGGCACTAGTGAAGATGTAATTGAATTGGCAAAAAATAAGGGATATAAAATTATAGATTTAACATGCAAATATGTTTATAAAACTCATCATGTTATAAAACAAAAAATGAATGAAAATAAAAATATAATTTTTATAGGTAAAAAACACCACCCTGAAACAAATGCAATTCTAAAGAATTTTAAAGATGTTATATTAATAGAAAATATTGATGACATAAAAAAGATTAAATTTGATAATCAAAAAGAATATTTCTGTACAAATCAAACTACTATTTCTCAATATCAATTTAATGATATTATTAATAAATTAGTTAAAATAAATAAAAACATTGAATTTCAAAATGATATATGTGATGCAACAAAAATTAGGCAAGATGCAGTAATAAATATGAGTAGTGAAATTGATATTTGTATAATTGTTGGAGATAAAAAATCATCAAATACAAATGAATTATATAAATTAGCAAATAATAAAGTTGAATCTTATAAAATAAATGATATTAATGAGATTAATTTTAATTGATTTAATAATAAAAAGTGTTGTGCAATAACAGCAGGTGCTTCAACACCAAGAAATTTAATAAATGATGTTATAAATGTTATAGATAAAAAAATCAATGGAGGAAACAATGGAAATTAATATAATTTTATTTGAACCAGAAATTGCTGAAAATACAGGAAATATTGCTAGAAGTTGTGTTGCTTTCAATGCTAAATTACACTTAATAAGACCTTATGGTTTCTTTTTAAATGACAAAATAGTTAAAAGATCTTCAGCCAATTATTGAGAACATTTAGAATATTATGAATACAATTGCTTTGATGATTTTGTAAAAGAAAATAATAATCCTGATATTTATATTTTTACAAGATATGGAAAAAAAGCACCAAGTGAATTTGAATTTAAAAAAGATGAAAAAATATATTTAATGTTTGGAAGAGAATCAACTGGTGTACCTAAAGAAATTTTAGATAAATATAAAAATAATTTAATTAGAATACCAGCTACTAATAATGTTAGAAGTTTAAATTTATCTAACTGTGTTGCGATAGCACTATATGAAGCAATTAAGCAAAATGAATATAAAGATTTAGAAACACTTGAACCACATAAAAAAATTTATTAAAATAATCATATGAGATTAAGAAAATTACATAATGCAAAAGAAATACTAGAACAAAACACAAATATTTTTATTATTGACCCAAAAAAAATTAACAAAAAATGAAATCAAATTTTTGATAATAATAATGATGTTTATTTAGAAATTGGAATGGGTAAAGGAAAGTTTATTTTAGAAAACGCTATAAACAATCAAAATATTAATTTTATAGGTGTTGAATTAAATGAAACAATATGTGCAAAAGCAATTAAAAAAATAATTTCAAATAATGAAAAAATAAAAAATTTAAAAATTATTAATTATAATGCA
>CASEPW010000058.1 GCA_949289925.1 uncultured Mycoplasmataceae bacterium | reverse complement strand
ATTAATTATTTTTTTAGTTGATTAATTTTAGTCTCATCAACAATATTAACAAGTGTTTCATGTAATAAATTAATATTTTTACATTGCAATTTATTATTTCTAATACGACAATGCACAATATCATTAAAATACATTTCATATGCCTCTGAATTTCTATGATTATTTACAACATCAATACCATCAACAAGTCTAAGACCCATCATTAAAATTTGTAAATAATATTCTGCGGTGGTTAATTTTTGTTCTTGCTTTTTAAAATTATCTAATGTTCCTTCGTATCTATATAGAACCCTATTTTCAAAACCAGAAGCTGATAAACCAATGCCTTTTCAATCATTTGTTAATCAATAAGCCTTGTTATGTATTGATTGAGATTCTTCATCTTTTGCTCAATTAGATACTTCGTATCTAGATAGCCCTATTTCTTCTAATTTTTTATCTATATATTCCAATTGCTCAGCTTCTAAATCTTCATCAACTTGATATCCAACAGATGCAAGATATGAGCCTTCTTTAACTTCTAATGAATAAAATGAGACATGATGAATTTGATATTCATCAATAAAATTTATTGCATCATCAATATCTTTTTTTAACATATTAGGTAATGCATAAATAAAATCACAAGAAATATTAAATATCTCAAATGAGTATAGTATTTCTATTGCTTTTATAGCATCTTCAATACTATGTTTTCTATTCATTGATAATAGAATTTTATTATTTGCAGTTTGTACTCCTATTGAAACTCTATTTATCCCACATTTTTTCATTATTTCTACTTGTGATGATGTCACTAATTCGGGATTTAACTCCATGCAAAATTCATAGTGATTACTCTTATCTAAATATTTGTTTAAAAAATTTAAGAATTCATATAACAAATCATCATTAAGTATATTTGGTGTTCCACCACCTATGTATATTGATGTGTATTGATTATATGTTGATTCTGATGCTATTTGTTTTGATATTTTATTAATGTAATTATATATGCATGAATCTGATGAATCTTTTTTAAATCTAACAAAGTCACAATAATGACATATATTTTTACAAAATGGTATATGAATATATAAGTGTTTAGTCATTGTTATTCTCCAAAAATTTTTTTACTTTATCAAGTAATTCTTGATAATTATAATTATTAATATTTATATCAATTGTATCATACCTTTTATTCCATGTTATTTGTCTTTTTGCATAATTTCTTGTTAATTTTTTAATGTTTTCAATATCTATTTCATTGTTATAAATAATTGAATTTAATATATCATTGTATCCAATAGCTTTAAAGGCTTGCAATTTTTTTATATCATTATCTAATTCATATAATTTTCTTACTTCTTGAACCCAATCATTATCAATCATTTCTTCCACTCTATTATTGATTTTTTCATATAGTTCATTTCTTTCTAAAATCGTATTTATGAAGAAAATATTATAGACAAATTTTGAATTCTGATTTTGTTCTTTTTTTGTTTTTTTTGTTTCATAAAATAATTGAGCTGCACGAATAATTCTACGCTTATTATTTTTATTTATTTTAATTGCTTCTTCCGGATCATTTTTATATAAATATTCATATATTTCGTCATAATTTTTATTATCAAAAAAATCAATATTTTTTCTATCTCTTGCTCTTTCAAATTCATAATTTTTTATTAGTGATTCAAGATATAAATTACTTCCACCAGTTACAATAATTGGTTTGTTTTTTTTACTTATTTCTTCTATTTTTTCTCTTGCTAAATCTTGAAAAATTTTCATATCAATTTCATCATATATTGAATGAGAATCAATAAAATGATGAGGAATTTTTTCTCTAATAGATAAAGGAGTTTTGTTGACTCCAGAATTTAATTCCTTATAAATTTGATATGCATCAGTATTTATTATTTCTGCACCTAAATCATTTGCTAGTTTAGCTGCCAATGTTGATTTACCTGTTGCTGTTGCACCTAATACTACAATTATCTTTTGCATTTATTTTCCTTAGACAATTTATACAATGTTATTGCAGCAGCGCTAGCAACATTTAATGAATCAATATTATTTATTTTTATATAAATATCATTTGTAGTTAATGATTGGATTTTTGATGATATACCTTTTGCTTCATTTCCAAAAATAATTGCATTTTTTTTATCAAAATTAACATCATTTAATTCAGTTGCTCTATCATTTAAAATTGTTGCAAAAATTTTAAAATTATTTTTTGTAAGATTTTTTATTTCACTTTCTAAATCATCAACAATTTTTATATTTGCAAAATAAAATGAACCTACTGTTCCACGCAATACTTTTTCATTATATGGAGATACAGAGCCTTTAGTAATATAAAAATTAAATATATTAAAAGCAACAGCACTTCTAATAATAGAGGCCATATTATTTGGGTCGTTAATGTTTTCAAGTATGATAATATTTTTTTGTTGTGTTAAATCAACATCATTATATTTATGACTTGTTATACCTAATACCTCACTTTGAGTTTTAACAAAAGACAATTTATTAATAATTTCTTTTGAAACAATTATTATTTTTTTAAATTTATGATTTATATTTTTTTTGTTTTTTTCATATCAATTTTCTGTACACAACAAAAACTTAAAATCTAATTCTCCATATTCTGATAATGATTTAAAAAAATTTAATACTATAACCTTACCATTATTTAATCTTGATTCTTTATAAATGCGTTTTATAAAACTATTTTGTAGAGACAAAATTTTTTCAATGTTATTCACTTAGCACCTTCACAAAAACATCTTGAGGAACAGAAACTGAACCTATAGCTTTTAAACGTTTTTTTCCTTCTTTTTGTTGCTCTAATAATTTTTTCTTTCTTGTTATATCTCCACCATAACATTTTGCTAATACATTTTTTCTCATAGCTTTAATTGTTTCCCTTGCAATGATTTTGCCACCTATTGCTGCTTGAACAGGAATTTCAAATTGATGTTTAGGTATTAGTTCTTTCAACTTTTCACAAATAATTTTTGCTTTTTTATATGCAAACTCATAATGAGTAATAAAACTTAGTGCATCAACTCTTGAACCATTTAATAATATGTCAACCTTAACTAGTTTATCTTTTTCATAACCTATAAGTTCATAATTCATTGTTGCATAACCTTTTGATATTGATTTTAATTTATCAAAGAAAGAATAAACAATTTCTCCTAATGGCATTGTGTATATTAATTTTCTTCTTACTTGGTCTACATATTCAAGATTTTTATATGTTCCTCTAAATTCTTGGCATAATTCCATAATACCACCTAGATATTCTTCAGGAACAACAACTTCTAATTTAACCATTGGTTCTTCAATGCTTTTAATGTGAGTAGGATCAGGAAGTTCTGCTGGATTCTCAATTTCAATAACATCGCCATTTGTTTTGTTAACACGATAACTAACACTTGGAGCCGTAGCTATTAATTCAATATTAAATTCTCTACGGATTCTTTCTTTAATAACATCCATATGTAATAAACCTAAAAAACCACATCTAATTCCAAACCCAAGTGCTTGAGATGTTTCATATTCATAAGTAAGAGAAGAATCTGAAAGTGAAATTTTGTTCATAGCTTCTTTCATATCTTCATACTTTGCAGTATCAATTGGATACAAACCACAATATACCATTGGCAATATTTTTTTATAACCAGGCAATGCTTCTAATGCGGGATTTTCCACATTTGTTATAGTATCTCCAACTGCAATATCTTTTATATTTTTGATAGATGCAGCCACTCAACCAACTTCGCCTGATTCTAATTGATTTTTGTTTATATTTAGTGGTGTTTTAACTCCTAACTCTGTAACAATAAATTCCTTGTTAGTTTGCATCATTTTTATTTTATCTCCAACTTTAATTGTTCCATTCTTGACTCTAATGAAACAAACTACACCTTTATATGAATCATAATATGAATCAAAAATTAATGCCTGTAATGGAGCATTATCATCAGCTTCTTTTGGGGCAGGTATATATTTAACAATAGCTTCTAATACTTGATCAATATTAATTCCATTTTTTGCTGATATACATGGTGCATATGAACAATCTAAACCTATAACATCTTCAACCTCTTTTTTAACTTTATCAACATCAGCAGAAGGCAAATCTATTTTATTTATGACTGGAATAATTTCTAAATCATTCTCTAATGCAAGATAAACATTTGATAGAGTTTGTGCTTCAATTCCTTGAGCTGCATCTACTATCAACAGTGCACCTTCACAAGCAGCTAAGCTTCTTGACACCTCATAAGTAAAATCAACATGACCTGGAGTATCAATTAAATGGAAAAAATATTCTCTTCCGTCTTTTGCATTATATTTTATTTGAATAGCATTTAATTTTATAGTAATACCACGTTCTCTTTCAATATCCATAGAATCAAGAATTTGATCTTGCATTTCTCTTTTTGAAAGTGTATTAGTGAATTCAATAATTCTATCACTTAATGTAGATTTACCATGATCAATATGAGCTATTATGGAAAAATTTCTAATATTTTCTTTTTTCATATATGTAATTATAAATAAATATATATTTAATAAAATATTATTTTATTATATATCCAGTTTTAAATGGATGATTACCATTTATTATTTCACTAATATATAAAGGTTTTTTTGATGGTAATTGAATCTTTAGAAGAGTTATATCAAAATCTTTTGTAGCTATTTGAATTCCGCTCTTTGAAATTGCAACTATCGTTCCTGGTTTAGCTGTTGAAATTTTTTCAGTTATTTGTGATTCAAAAACTCTTATAATTTGATCTTCAACTATAATTTTTGCTACTGGTTTATCATTCAAACCTCTTATTAGGTTGTTGATTGACATTGCATTATTTTCAAAATTAATAAATGTTTGTTCTTTCTTTATGTTTAATCCAAATGTGGCATTTTCATGATTTTGTGGAATTCTAACAATATTATTATCAAAAAACATAGATAAATCATTTTTAACTATTTCAGCTACTAAATGTGATAATTTATCATATAAAGTTTTATAAGTATCATTTATTGAAATATCAATTTCATATTGCTTTATAATATCACCAGCATCCATTTGTTTTGCCATATACATCAAAGTAATACCTGTAGTTTTTTCTCCATTAATGATTGCTCAATGAATAGGAGCACCTCCACGTAATTTTGGTAATAGAGAAGCATGAAAATTAATTGCTCCATATTTTGGAATATTTAAAATTCTTTCACTTATAAATTGTCCATATGCACAAGTTAAAATAATATCTGGTTCCATTTTTTTAATCAAATCATATGAATCATTTATGTTTTCTAGCTGAAAACAATCAATATTGTTTTCTAAACATGTTTTTTTAACTGGAGAGAATATGATATTTTTATTTCTATCAAACTCACGATCTGGTTGACAAAAAACACCAACAATTTTTACATCTGATTTTATTAATTCATCCAATAATGATTTTGCAATTGATGGAGTTCCAAAAAATAAAACTTTCTTTTGCACAATTATTTTCCTTTTTGTTTCTTTTTTTCTTGCTTTAATTCATCTTTTAATTTTTTCTTTTTGTTTTGTTCAATAACTTTTTGTCTTTTGTTTTCATTAATACGACGTTGCTTCTCAATTATTTTATCTTCCTTTTCTTTAAGTGGTTTTATTCATTCATATTCTTTTTCAAAATCTGCAAGACCTTTTATTAAAACTTTGCGTTCAGTTCTTTTCTTATCAACCTTAATAAATTTTACTTCAACAGACAAAATTCTAGGTTCATCTAATTCTTTAGTTTTTGAATTTCAGGTTTGAAAATATAATAACCAATTTTCAGGTTGTCTATTTTTTTCTTTTTTCTTTTTTTCAGTTTTTATTTTTTTATATTTTTCAGGATTAGTCTTTTTTAATGCCTTTATTTCTTTTTGTCTTTTTTTATATTCTTCTTTTTCAGCTTTATTCATTGATGAAACATCATCAGGATCACGTCTCTTTGCTGGGAAAAGCTCAATTATTTCTTTACCATATTCATTATTTTCTTTTAAATATGTTTTTACTATGTTTCAAACTTCATCTTTTCTAGTTTTTCTATTTCCTGAAAAATTTCCTTCTTGTTGTTTCTTTTTTTTATTCTTCATATATAAAAAAATACCCACAGGAATAATGATTAATAATATTAGAAATGAAAGATATTGAGTATTATTACTTTGCATATTGTTTTAATTATATAAAAATTTTATATAATTTAATATTTTATATTATAATTTCTATGTGTTTTAAAGGGGTTATAATGGCAAATATTAAAGCAAATGAAAAAACTCATAGAAAAAGCCAAAAAGTTAAAAAACTTAACCATGCAAAAAAGGCTGAGGTTAAAACTGTAGTTAAAAAAACAAGAGCTACAAAAAATAAAAAAGGCTTAAATGAAGTTTATTCAAAAACAGATAAATTAGCAAAGACAGGTAGAATTCACAAGAACAAAGCTAATAGAATTAAATCTAGAACTGCTAAAGCTGTTAATAAAAAATAATTCGAAAAATAATAAAAAAATAAAACGAACCATTAAAGGTTCGATCCTAAATTGAATTATAAAGTGCAACACCATATAATTAAGGTGGAGCACTTTTTAATTTGTCTATAAATAAAAAGTGCTCCCTTAGT
>CASEPW010000057.1 GCA_949289925.1 uncultured Mycoplasmataceae bacterium | reverse complement strand
TACATAAAAATGATACCAAACCAAAATTTCTGAACAATTTCTGCTATTATTTCTTTTGTTTTAGACTACATAAAAATGATACCAAACCAAAATGTCAAATTTAAATTTTTTTTATATTTTTGGCCAAAAATTTAAATTTTTCTTATTAAAGATAACAATCTAAGTGAAAAAAGTGAATCTTTTTCATTTATAAAAATATTGAACTGTTTATTATTTATTGGTTCATTTATATTTTTTTCTAAATATGCACAAATTTTTTGTGAATCATATAATTCAGATATTTCTAAATTATCTTTAACTATTAATACTTCTTCTAAATCATTTATTTTTTTTATATAATTTCTAAAATCATTTGTTAAAAAAATAAAATGATGTTCATTTAAATGTATTGAAATATCTTCAATATTAATTCATGAAATGTTATCTATAATAAATAATTTACTACTATTGTAGTTATTTGATAACAATATTTTTAAAATTTCTTTATTTAAATATTCTTCACTTGTTAATTGGATTAATGACCCAATTATTTTTAATAAATCACCATCACATTCTTCTAAAATTTCATAATTGTATTTATCATTTATCATCCTAATTATTTTTGTTAAATTATCCTTATTTATTAGATTATTTTTTTGTTCTATATCTACTATATTTTCTATTAAAAATGATTTTTTATTAAATGATAGAAGATCACTTATTTTTGTTAGTTCATTAATATAGATGATATCATCATTTTTTATTGTCCTATTATTAATAGTAATTTTTGATTTTTTAAATTCTTTAAAGAATTTTGCAGTATTTTGGCAATCAATTATTTTTAAGCCATAAAATTCAAATTCTCAATAGTTGTTATTATTCTCTATTTTCAACATTATATTTTTATATACCTCTCTGTGTTATTATAAATTTCATTAATTTTTTTGTTGCCAAGTAAAATATACATATTTTGATATTGTTGTTCAGTAACAGCTATAATTCTTATGTTCCCATTTTTTGGAATATATTTTTTTAATTTTAGTACTTCTTGATCTATTTTAGTTTGTGTATTCACACATTTCATATAAACAGAAAACTGCATCATCATATAACCATTTCTTAGTAAAGTTTTTCTAAAAATTAAATATTCTTTTTTTTCATATGATTCAATTGATGGTAAATCAAATAGTAGAAGTAATCTCATTCTTCTATAAAGACTCATAATCTAGATTAATTTTTGGTAATTGTTTTTGATTTACAATTGAATCAATAAAAATATCAATAGCATTATTTATGAATTGCTTTTTATTATCAACTAAGATTTTTTTGTTGAAACTTTTTAATAATATTTCTTTATGTTCAAAAAAATTAACTTCACCTAATAATGATATTTTATATACTTCATAATCAATTATCACTCTAAACGGTTCCATTAAGTCACTAGCAAGAGCAAAATAATTATGGAAAGATTTGTGAAATAATGAAATTCTAGGATCCAAACCTTTTTTAATTATTGATCTTGTTACATAACCTCTAAGAATAGTATAACCATAATTTAATAATCTATTATAATAATCATCATCATGTCTTTTAAAATTTTTACCAAATAAATTGTGTCAATATATTTTTGATGCATGACCTTCACGATTAGAAACATCATATTCTTTAATTTCATTTAATAAATTAATTAATTTTAAATACTCATCTGAATTTAAAACATTTTTTAGAATACAACTTTGATTATATATCTTTTGTTTAATGATGTTTTTTCATAGTGATGATTTATAAATGTGATTTCATGATAGTTGTGTAGATAATATTTTTAATGTATTTCAATTTCCTATAATTGGAACTATAAATGATTGAGGCAAATAATTATTATTACAAATTATTATTAAAATATTTGATTCAGTTAAAGCATTTATTAATTGAACACTTATATTTATCTTGTAATTATTAATTAATAGCACATCAATATCATTGATAGGAATAGTTATTTTATTATCTTCTTGCAAAATAACTAAATTATTTAAAAAAAGACTCATTCTTTCCGCGTTTTCAATTTCTATTATTTTTCAGCCCATTTTAAAAATTACAATAAAAAAGCTCCAGCAATTCTGGAGCGTGTTCGACATAAAGTCTTATCTTGACTTAGTATCATTTTTATGTAGTCTAGCAACACAATTGTTGCAATAATATTATAACTTAATTTCTCTTTTATTGTAAATTTTTCCTAAAATATCAACATCAATAATATAATATTCATTTGCTATAGTTGATAAAGGGATTTGCATTTGCTTTCTAAAACCTGCCTTTTCATTAGTGGCATACAATGCTTTAATTTCTATCTTTCCATTTGTTGATCCTGAACAATAATACAATCTATTATTGTGTTTATTCATAAAACAAGTACCTCTAACTATTTTTATAAAATTATTATTAGATATTTCTAATACTTTTAAAATGTTTTCAAGTTTATTATTATCTATAACTAATTTATTACTTTTTTTGTCTGTTGTTAATACTTTTTGATTTATAGGTAGAAGAATTAGTTTATTTTTTACATTTTTATAGATTCTAATCTCAATTCAATTTAATGATTCAAGTATAGCATTACCACTATGATTTTTATTTAAAATAATTATATTATCACTATTCTTTTTTTCTACAATTTGTCTTAATTTTTTAACTCTTTTATTATCTATTAGAATGAACTTTGGTTTTTCAATATTATATTCTTCTTTCATGTAACTAATAAAAGGATTAATTTTGCTTCCATCTTGGTGGTATCTATTATAAATTATTTTTAGATTGTTATATAAATTAATATCATATTTATAAACATATAATTTTTCTAGTAATTCATCATCTATATATTCATTGACAAAATACTTATTTAATTTTTCAACTTCAATATCTAATAAGTTTAAATTATTAATTATATAACCATGAGTTTTTTTATCATCCATTCATTTAAACGAATAAATTGTTTCATTTGATAATTGAATATTATTTTTATTATTGATTTTTCTTGAAAATTTAACTTTATCTTTAAAATCATTATTCAAATCATTTCATTCAGATAATTTTTTACCAAAATTATTTATTTTTTCATTAGATTCTCATGTTTTTGTAATATCAATAACTTCACCAGTTTTTTCATCAATCAATTGTTTACTGTCATGATCAATAGTTAGACGTGTATCAAAATTTCTTTGTTTATTATTTCAATAACTAGTTAGAAGTTTAATTTGATGATTCATTCCTAAAAAAGCAACAATTGAAGCATCAATTGCATGATGACAATAAAGATCTCTGTCTTTATGTAAATACGGCTTATTATTTTTTTTGAATAATTGATATCTTGCAAAATTTGTCAATGAACCATTAATAACCTTAATTTTAGCTTCTGGGTAATTGGAATTATTTTTAAAAAAATCTTGAAAAGTATTTAAAACAATTCTAGAAGCATATCTTGTATCAACTAAATTCCTTTCAATAAATCCATCTATATTTTTCAAAGGATCCAACTCAAATAATAAATTATCAATTTTATTTTTGTTTTTTTTATCACTTATAAAAGTTTTTAATACTCTATCCTTAAATTTTTCATATTGACCCTTTGAATCTAATCATTGATATGGAGTTTTATTTGATTTATCTTTATTTAAATATGCCTTTGTTAACACTTTATTGGACATACTGTTCATAGCTGATATAGAGAAAGGAATAATATGATCAACATTTAAACCATTACCACTTAAAACATCACTAATTGAAATTTCTTCACCATCATATATGTCAATTCCATTTTGTTCTTTTCAAAGCTTTAATCTTTCTCTTTGTTGCGAATTTAATGAATCTTTATTAATTTGTTCTTCAGAACAAATTTCATCAATAATTTTTTTGTTTTGTTTTTGTGATCTTTCAATAGATTTTCTTTCTTCTGCAGAATTTTTATCTCTTGCTAACTCAAAGGTTATGTTATCAATTTCAAAATCAAAAGCATACAATTTTAATATTTTATTCATAATTGCTATACATTGGTTAAATGCTCTTCTTGTTGTTGGAGAAATGATTTCATCATCATACAAACCTTTTTTGAAATATTTTTGATTATTTAAACTATCTATATCATTCTTTTTATTTATATTAAAATAAACCATTTGATTTATTGAATGATCTAAATTTTTAAAACAATATTCAATATAATGATTCATAGCTTTATATGATAAAGAATGTGTTGCAGATAATCCTTTTAAATCATGTAGTAATTTTTTGTTATATTCATTATTAGAATTTGGGAAAGATTGCTCTAATACTTCAAGTTGTTTAAAAACATCTTTATGTCTAGATAACAAAACAAAAATATCATTTGCTTTATTTAATACATGCAAATCTGTTATAGATACTTTATCAACTATTCTATTCAATATCATTCATTTACAAATGGAAAATCAATTTTTAAGTTCCGTAAATTCTTCTTTATCATTATTTTTTCTATAACCATAAATATTGTCAATTGAATATTCAAGCTCATTTTGATTACTATTATTATGATTAAGACATTTTGAAATTAG
This sequence comes from uncultured Mycoplasmataceae bacterium, assembly GCA_949289925.1. Taxonomy (GTDB): domain Bacteria; phylum Bacillota_I; class Bacilli_A; order Mycoplasmatales; family Mycoplasmoidaceae; genus Mycoplasma_L. Next base: position 1,079 of record CASEPW010000057.1, on the reverse strand, counting down.
TTTTAAATTAACATTAATCTTTTTAGCTTTTTCAATATCTTTAACATTAAATGATTTATCAATTTCATTAAAAATGTATTTTTTAGTTTCACCTTGTAATTTCTTGTTTCTATCATTAGATAAATACAAATTATTAATGTCATTTAATAGATTAAAAACTTCAGCAATTGGTGAATTCTTACCACCACGAAATTCATTTGGATAATAAGTACATTTACCAACTGTTAAATCTCAAAGATTTTCACATTTTTTTATTACTTTACCATCTTCTAATCTATAACAACCATATTTTGTGGGGGATTTTTCATTTCCTGGTCCTTGTGAAAAATCTCTTACTAGTGAAAAAATTTCTAAATATTCTTTTATAAAACCATCATCCATTTTTTGAGTTTTTAATAGTTGAGTAATTTCATTTTTTCATTGAAAAGCAGAAAAATTTTGATTAATCAATGCACCTTTATAGTATCCATTTTCGTTATAAAATTCAAGTTGTTTTTCAGAAGGGAAAATTTGTTCATCATTGTTAATATTTTTTTCATCTAATTCTTCTTCAGTAATATAAAAATAACCACGATGATGTAAATAATGAAATAGAAGAAAAATCAATTCATTTCTTGAAATTTTTTGTTTCAATGCTTTCACCTTCAATTCAACTGGATTGTTTACATCAAAATCACTAATATCAACATTAATTAAATCAGCTAATTCATCCTTGCTTGTAATTCAATTTTTATCAATTAAAAAATTAGTAAAGATATCTTTTCTAGTTCTTATTCTTCTGATTCTTCTTCTTTGTGTTCTCGAACTTCTTCTTTTTTCATTCTCTAATTTACCATCTTTTGCGTTTGCAGGATCATCAAATAATCTAACGCCCATATCAATGATGTTTCAATCATTATCTAAAATACTTCAACCAACAGAAGTTGTTCCTATATCAAAACCAATATTAATTTTCTTTTTGTCTTTTTTCACATAAACAATTATACTATATCCCTTCAATAAAATGGCACTTATTGGAGGAAAATAGGGAAAATCATGGAAATCTAGAAAAATGGAAATAATTATTGATTATATTATTT
>CASEPW010000056.1 GCA_949289925.1 uncultured Mycoplasmataceae bacterium | reverse complement strand
TTTTCTTAATGTTTTCTTTGCAAAGTTTGAAAATGAAATCGATGATGCAGATTTTTCAATTATGCAAAAAATTTTACTTGATAAAAAATTGCCTAATTCAGAAAAAACAATTTTAATTTCCACATTAATTGATAATAATATTAATCACTCATTTAATTACTATAATAATTATCTAGATAAAGTAATTGAATTTAATACTTTAGAATTACAAGATAATGAATCTACAAGATTTGCAAATGAAATTCATGAAATTTTAGAAAAACATTTTTTAAAAGACCCAAGCAAATTTGAAATTGCCAATAGTTTATTACAATTATTAGTAATTGAATTTTTTCCAGTAAAAATTTCTTTTGATAAGAATTTAATAAGTGATACTATAATAAATATTGTTAATTCATTATTTGATCAAACTTCTATTGAAGATAATGAAGTTAGTAAAATATTAAATAAATATTTAGGGTAATTATGGATAAGAAACAAAGAATTATTAAAAGAAGAGCATTATTTATATTGTTATCAGGAATATTTGTCTCATTATTGGCAATCATTATTACAATTGTTGTTATTGCAGCAAAAACAATATAATTTATAGATTATAATTTATAAAAATTTTATATAATTAGAATATATTTTACGGAGGCAAAATGAAAATAATTAAAAGTGAAATAAAAGATAAAAAGCTTATTTTAACTGTAGAAGCAGATAAAGCAGTTTGAAAAAAAACTATTAATAAAGAAATCGAATCTGCTTCTAAGAATGTTAAAGTTGATGGATTCAGAGCTGGAAAAGCTCCAAAAAGTGAAGTTTTAAAAAGAATTAATATGCCACAAGTTTTATATTATGCAGCAAACTCTATGGCAAATACAACTTTAAAAGCTGTTGTAGAATCTAAAGAATTTTTAGATGCAAAAATTGATGCTTACCCTGTACCATCATTAGATATCGAAAAATTAGATGAAGAAGAAGTTGTTTTTAAATACAGTTTTGTTGAATTTCCTAAAGCTAAAGTTGGTGACTATAAAAAAATGAATATTAAAATAGAAACACCAAGTGTTACTGATGAAGAAGTTGATGCAGAAATTAAAAGATTGTTATCTAAAGAAAAAATGTATAACAAAAAAAGTGGAAAAATTGAAAAAGGTGACCTTGCAATTTTTGATTTTAAAGGCTTTATTGATGGAGAACAATTTCCTGGTGGGACAGCTGAAAAATATGAATTAGAAATTGGATCAAATTCATTTATTCCTGGATTTGAAGATCAAATGGTTGGTTTAGGTGAAGGAGAAGAAAAAGATTTAAAACTTTCTTTCCCTAAAGATTACCATGCAAGAGATTTTGCAGGTAAAGATGTTACATTCAATGTTAAAGTTCATGAAATTAAATCAGTGACAACACCAAAATTAGATGATGCATTTGCTAAAAGTTTAAAATTACATGATGTAGACACAGTTGATAAATTAAAAGATTATATTAAATCTAATATTTTTAGATTTAAAACACAAACAGCAAATGAACAAAACATTATGGAAGTCAATAAAGGCTTAATTGAAATAACAAAAATAGATGAAATACCTGAAATTATTATTGACGATGAATCAAGAAAAATTAAAAGTCAATTAACTCAAAGATTGTCACAAATGCAAATGAAACTTGAAGATTATGCAAAAATGATAGGTAAAACTTTAGAAGATTTTGATAATGAAATTAAACAACAAGCAAAAAATAATGTAATTGTATATGCTGCACTTGAAGTTATTTCAGAAGATGAAAAAATTGAAGTTACAGATAAAGCTTTAGAAGAAAAATATGAAGAACTTTCTAAGTATTATCATTCACCAGTTGAAGATATTAAAAAAAGTATTGATAAGGATCTGTTAAGTGAACTTTTATTGAACGAATTAACAATTCAAAAAATTATTTCTTATTACATAAAGAAGTAAAAATCAATAAAATTTTATTAAATTAGCAGACAAAGCATTTGTTTGCTAATTTTTATTTTTTATGCTATAATTTGTATATTAGGAGGCAAGCATGAAAGAAGTATTAAACAAAGTTAAAGTTGTTTTTACAAGGGGGATAGTTATTTATCCATCAGTAACATCAACTATTGAAATTGGTAGAAAAAAATCTCTTTTAACATTGAAAAATGTTAAAGAAAATGACTCTATTATTTTAGTTTCTCAAATTAATCCTGAAATCGATGATCCCACAATCAAAGATGTTTATGAAGTAGGTACGTTAGTAAAGGTTAAAAAAATAAAGAAAACTCAAGATGGAGATATAGAGTTAGTTATAAAAGGTGAAAAAGCAGTTAAAATTAAAGAATTAAAATATTCTGAACAAAGTGGTTTTAATTCTATATATGAAGAAATTAAAGTTAAAAAGGGAAATGAACAAAAGAATGAAGAAGTAATTAATTCATTGTTAGAACTTTTAGTTGAATATGCAAATGCTACACCTAATCCACAACAAACATTACAATTTTATGACTACATTTTAAATAATTCAAAATCTACTAATAAAGTTGCTGATTTTATAGCATCTAATATGCCAAACAATGTTGTTTCATTTAAAGAAAAACAACAATTCTTAGAAGCAGAAACTACAACTGAAAAATTAAAATTAGTTCTAGGTTTTTTAATTAGATATTTTGATGAAAATGGAAATGTTAAAAAAGCTGTTGATGAAATGATAAATACAAAAATGAATAAAAGTATTTCAAAACAACAAAAAGAGTTTTATCTAAGAGAAAGATTGAAAACAGTAAAAGAAGAATTAGGTGAAATTTCTTCTAGAGAAGATGATGCAGACAAAATTAGAGCTAGATTGGATAATAATCCTTATCCTGATTATATAAGAGAAAAAGTATTGTATGAACTTAATAAATATGAATCTGCAATGAGTTCTAATGAATCTAGCATTACAAAAACATATATAGATTGATTATTAGATTTACCTTATTGACAATATAAAGAAGAAAATAATGATATTGTTAAAGTTGAAAAAGTGTTAAACAAAAATCATTATGGAATTGAAAAGGTTAAAGAAAGAATTATAGAATATTTAGCAGTTAGAGCAAAAAATAAAGATGCTAAGGGCTCAATAATTTGTTTTGTTGGTCCTCCAGGTGTTGGTAAAACATCATTAGCACTTTCGATTGCAGAAGCTTTAAACAAAGAATTTGTTAAAGTTTCATTAGGTGGAGTTAAAGATGAATCTGAAATTAGAGGTCATAGAAAAACTTATATAGGTGCAATGCCTGGTAGAATCATTAAAGGCATGAAAAAAGCTGGAGTGGTTAATCCATTATTTTTACTTGATGAAATTGATAAAATGGCTTCTGATCAAAGAGGTGATCCAGCTAGTGCAATGCTTGAAGTTTTAGATCCAGAACAAAATAATAGATTCTCAGATAATTATATTGAAGAAGAATATGATTTATCAAAAGTTCTTTTCATAGCAACAGCAAACTATTATCAACAAATTCCTCATGCCTTAATCGATAGATTAGAAATTATTGAATTAAGTTCATATACTATAAGAGAAAAAGTTGAAATTGCTAAGCAACATTTAATTAAGAATGTTATGAAAGAATATTTAATAGATGAAAAGAAATTAGTTTGAGAAGATGAAGCTATTGATTTTATTATTAATTCATACACTAGAGAAGCTGGGGTAAGAGAACTTGAAAGATTAATTAGAAAAATATTAAGAAAATATATTGTTTCTGAATTAAAAGGTAAAAAACTTCCTACAAAAGTTGATAAAAAATTAGTAACTGAATATTTAGGTAAAATAATTTTTGATGAAACATTAACTGATGAAAAAGCGATTCCAGGAATTGTTAATGGAATGGCATATACTTCAGTTGGGGGAGACTTATTACAAATTGAAGCAACTTTAGCACCTGGTAAAGGTAAAGTCATTATAACAGGAAATTTAGAAAAAACAATGAATGAATCTGCTAATGTAGCATTAGGTTTTGTTAAAGCACATGCAAAAGAATATGGTATTGATTCAAAAGTATTTTCAGAAAATGATATTCATATTCATGTACCTGCTGGCGGTGTTCCAAAAGATGGACCTAGTGCAGGAGTTGCATTAACAACTGCAATTATTTCTATGTTAACTAAAAAACCTGTTAGAACTAATATTTCTATGACTGGTGAAATAACATTAAGAGGTAAAGTAGGAATAATTGGTGGAGTAAAAGAAAAAGTTATTTCAGCTCATCGTGCTGGTGTTAGAGAAATTTTCTTACCATATAATGATGAAAGATTCTTAGAAGATGTTCCAAAAGACACTTTAAAAGAATTAAAAATACATTTAGTAAAACAATATGATGACATATATAATGTGCTATTTAAATAAAAATTAAGGAATTGTATGTATAACCATAACCTGATAGAAAAAAAATGACAAGAATATTGAAAAAAAAATAAAACATTTAAGTTTGATGATAATAAATCAAAACCAAAGTTTTATGTTCTTGACATGTTTCCTTATCCATCAGGTAAAGGTTTACATGTAGGCCACCCAAAGGGTTATTCAGCAACAGATGTTATATCAAGATATAAAAGATTAAAAGGATATAGTGTTCTTCATCCTATAGGATGAGATGCATTTGGTTTACCAGCAGAACAATTTGCTATAGATACAAATAATCACCCTGCAGAATTTACATATAAAAATATTGATGTATTTAGAAATCAATTACAATCATTAGGTTTTGATTATGATTATGATAAAGAAGTTAATACAACTGATCCAAAATATTTCAAATGAACACAATGAATTTTTAGTGAATTGTATAAACATGGGTTAGCAGAAATTAGAGATACAGAAGTTAATTGATGTGAAGCACTAAAAACTACATTATCAAACGAAGAAGTATTAATTGATAAAAATGGTAATACTGTATCTGAAAGAGGTAGTCATCCTGTTGTTAAAAAAAATATGAAACAATGGGTTTTAAAAATAACTCAATATGCTGATAAATTATTAGATGGTCTTGAAGAAGTTGATTGACCAGAATCTTTAAAAAATCTTCAAAGAAATTGAATTGGTAAAACAGAAGGATATAAATTAAATTTTAAAGTTGATAATTCACAAAATGAGTTAGAAATTTTTACTAGTAGGATTGATACTATTTATGGTGTTAGTTTTGTAGCTATTGGAAAAGATCACCCAATGTTAAAAGAATTTATCAACAATGCAACCAACAAAGAAGAAATTCTTGAATATATAGATTCACTAAATAAAAAGACTGATCGTTCAATTATTAGTAATAATGAAAAAACAGGTATTTTCTTAAATGCATATGCTGTTAATCCAATTAATAATAAAAAAGTGCCAATATATTTAGCAGATTATGTTTTAAATAATGGAACATGTTGTATTATGGGTGTTCCTGCACATTGTAAAAATGATTATTTTTTCGCAAAAAAATATAATTTAGAAATTATTCCAGTAATTGAAGCAAATGAATTACCATTCGAAAAAGATGGTAAACATATTAATTCATCAACAGAAATAAATGGGTTATTAATTGCAGATGCTACAAAGAAAGTAATTGAAATTTTAAAAGATATTACACCTGTTAAGAAAATGACTACATATAAATTACGTGATTGAATTTTTTCAAGACAAAGATATTGAGGAGAACCTTTCCCAATTTTATTTGATGAAAATAAAAATATTTTTTTAGATGAAAATTTACCATTATTATTACCTGAATGTAGTGATTTTAAACCATCTAATGATGGACATTCACCATTAGCAAAAATCAATGATTTTATGAATGTTCAAATTGATGGTAAAAAATTTACTAGAGATTCAAATACAATGCCACAATGAGCTGGTTCTTGTTGATATTATTTAGGTTATTTAATAAAACAATCAAATGGAGAATACTTAGCTCTTAATAGTAAAGAAGCATATGATATTTTCAATAGATGATTACCTGTTGATATTTATATTGGTGGACAAGAACATGCAGTTTTACATTTATTGTATGCTAGATTCTGACATAGATTTTTATATGATATTAACGTAGTTCCTACAAAAGAACCTTTTATGAAAATAATTAATCAAGGAATGATTCTTGGTGAAGATGGGCAAAAAATGTCAAAATCAAAAGGAAATATTATTAATCCTAATGATATTTTAGCATCACATGGGGCAGATGCTTTAAGGTTATATGAGATGTTTATGGGTCCATTAACTGCTACATTACCATGAACTAATGATGGTTTAAATGGAATGAGAAAATGATTGGATAGAGTTTATCGTTATTTTGAATTAGATGATAAAAAAGAAGTTGAATTTAATGAATTAGATGAAGAGTTTTTAGTTAGTTATAATAAATTCATTCATTCTTTTGAAAATAATATTGAATTACAACAATTTAATTTAGCTATTAGTGATATGATGATTTTTGTTAATTTCTTATATAAAACAAATATTAAAAATAAAGAAGTTTCAACATCATTCTTAACATTATTATCAATTTTTGCACCGCACTTAGCAGAAGAATTAAATCAAAAAATTGGTAATGATAATTCAGTTTGTTTAAATTCATTTCCAAAATATGACAATAAATATTTAATTGAATCTAAAATAAATGTTCCTTTTCAAATAAATGGTAAAAACAAAATAATACTAAAAATTAATAAGGATTTATCTGCTGAGGAAATAGAAAATGTATTATCTTCAAATAAAGAAATTCAACAATTATTAAATGATAAAGTTATAATAAAAAAAGTGATAGTTCCAAATAAAATCATTAATTATTTGGTAAAATAAGGAGAATTTATGTCATATAATGAAACTACAAAATTTTGTACAGTAGAAGATGTTTTAGCTGATGATTGATATGAAATATTAGAATGTACTCCAAAATCATCTCAAGCAGATATTGAAGAGGCATATAGAAGATTAGCTAAAATTTATCACCCAGATAAAAACAAAGATCCAAAAGCAATTGAAATGTTCTACCGTATTAATGGTGCTTATCAAATTCTTTCTGATAGAGAAATTAGAGCATATTATGATTATGAATCAGGTAATAATAACAAAGTTGATAACTATCGTTTTCAAGCTAAAGTTGATATTGATGAATTTAAAGAATACATTAATGATTTAACTGAAGGTGCAATTGAAGCTGATACATATGGAGATAATCTATGACAACAAATTGCAAGTAAATTTGTTAAAGATAAAACTGAATTTAATAGAAAATTAAATATTGTAGGTAATTTAGATGTCTTACGTAATGATTTAAAAGATGGTTTAAGAGCAGTATTTCCATTATATCGTTACAGAACGTGTTCAGTTTGTAGAGGTGTTGGAAAAATAGGAATTGACACTAGAGAAACTTGTTACAATTGTGATGGATATGGGATGGAAGATGAAAGAATTTTTGTTTATGTTGAAATTCCAAAGAAATATGATTGCAAAAAAATATTAAAAGTTTCAGGTAGAGGTCACAAGATTCCGATGGGAACTGGAGATTTAATACTTACAATTAATCCAGTCAATAAAATAAATATGGTCGGGAAAATGTACCAAAGATTTATAAAAAATAGAGGTATAAAGGAATAAAAAAATGGGTAAATCAAAAAAAAGAGATTATTATGAGGTCTTAGGGATAAGTAAAAATGCTTCAAAGGATGAAATAAAAAAAGCATTTAGAACTTTAGCTATGAAGTATCACCCAGATAGAAATAAAGCTCCAGATGCAGAAGAAAAATTTAAAGAAATAAATGAAGCATATGAAGTTTTAAGTGATGATCAAAAAAGAAAAACATATGATACATTTGGTTATGACGGTTTAAATTCTCAAGGATTTAATGCAGATAATATCAATCCATTTGATATTTTTAATGAATTTTTTGGTGGAGCTAGTGGTTTTGAAGGTTTTGGTGGAGTAGAAGATATTTTCACTTCAATTTTTGGAGACCAAGGAGGCTTTTCTTTTAACTCATCTTCAAGAAGAAATGAAGAAGATGATATTAACATTCACACAAAGGTTAGAGTTTCTTTTTCAAAATCTATTTTTGGAGGAGAAGAGAAAGTTAATTTTTATAGAGTAACTACTTGTGGTAAATGTGATGGTACTGGTGCTAACAAGCCATCAGATTTAGTTGAGTGTAATAATTGTGGTGGTAGAGGATTTGTTTTCTTACAAACTAGATCAATTTTTGGAGTTAATCAAGTAAGAGCAGAATGTGAAAAATGTAACGGTAAAAAGAAAGTTCCAAAAGTTAATTGTTCTAAATGTAGTGGAAAAGGTTATGTAAAAGAAAAAATAGAAGTTAAAGTTAAAATTCCAGCAGGTATTAAAAATGGAGAAACATTAATGGTTTCTCAAAAAGGTAACATTATTAATGGCAAAAATGGTAATTTATATATTGTAGTCTATGTAGAACCATCAAGAAATTTTGAAAGACATGGAAACGATTTATATACAATTGTATTTGTTGACCCAATAACAGCTATTGTTGGTGGGGAAATTGAAGTTCCTACTCCATATGGAATTGTAAAATATTCTTTATCTCCTAATACAAAACAAGATGATAAAATAAAAATAGTAAATCATGGAATTAGAAATGAAAATAAATCTAAATTATTTTCAAGATCATCAGGTGGTGATTTATATGGTGTTATTAAATATAAAATTCCAAAATATACAAGAGATGAATTAAATAAATTAAAACATTTTGCAAAACCTGATGAAAAAGATATTACTGATTATAATAATGAATTGTTAAAGGAGTTTAAACATGAGTAAAGTTACTTCAAGTTCAAGAAAAAAGAGTGAAACAACAGGTAGAAGAGGTAGACCTCGTCAAGCGCGTTTAAATTATGTTGCTCCAAAAGAAATTGAGCAAGGAATTACAAAAACTGAAATTGAAAAATTAAAACAAGTGCTAGCTGAACAAACTGTTGTAGAAGAAACTAATAATAATGTTCCATTAAATGAAAACAATTTTGATGAAGCTTCATCATTGAATTTATCCTTTTTTAAGAAGAAAGAAAAAGAATTAATGGAACAAATTGAATCGTTAAACAAAAAAATTCAATCTCTTGAAGAAATTAATTCATCTTTAAAAGTTCAATTAGATGAACAAAATGATTCATTTTTACAAAAAATTCAACAAAAAACTGAACAAGCTCAAAAATTGTTAGATGAAAAAATTGTATTCTACGAAAATAAAAAGAATGAAGAAGTGTCAAAAATAAAATCATCAGTTTTTGAAGAAATTGCTTCATCTTTTTTAGACCCAATTATTTTATTACAATCAATAATTAATTCTTCTCCATCAGACCCAATCATAGCAAATTATTTGCAAGGATTTAAAATGTTATTAAATCAATTTGATGAAAAATTAAATGATTTAGGTGTGGATGAAATTAATGTTAATGTTGGAGATCCTTTTAACGAATTATATATGGAAGCTTTTGATGTGGTTGAGGATAGTAATTTCCCACCTAATACAGTTGTAAAGATTGTTAAAAAAGGTTTTGTTGTTAATGAATCAAAAGTTCTAAAACATACATTAGTAGTTGTATCTAAATAAAAAAACCCATTAAGGGTTTTTAATATACATAAGAACTTTGATTTTGATAATTGATGTTAAAAGTTTTATTTTCCTTATTACTATTTTTTTTATTTGCTTGCATATTTAATATACCTGTTGCTATGCTGCTTATAATATTTACTCCTATACCTATTGAGGCAATAATAGCAAATATTGCTGCTTGAGAAATACCACCATTTATATTTTTTTTATTATAAATATCTAATTTCTTCATTAAAAATATGAGATAGCAGAATGTCTTTGGTCAGAACCAAATCTTATACTAGATTTTTGAGAATAATATGGATTTAAATTATATTGTGGATTTTCATTATTTAAATATGCATTTGTATTTATAATGTTAAAGATTGAACTAATAACATTATCTGCAACACCCATTGCTAGTGAGACATTAATCATTTTAGAGGTAAAGTATTTTATTTTACCTCCATAAATTTCTTTATTGTTTTTTATTTTTTTCATATACCTCCTTTATAAATATATTTCAATTATTAATAAAAAACACTATTTTACTATTAAAATATTTAAAAAAGTTTTAGGTTTATTTAATTATTATATTTTTTGATTAATTAATTTTATAAATTCTAAGATTTCCTTTTCATTTCTTGTTTTCATAAAATTATTATTCATTAATTCAATATCAACAATTTTTTCTCCATCAATTCCAATTGCTATATTATATTTTTGCTTAATAATATTATCAACACAATGTTTTGCTAATCTTACTGCATTATACCTTTCTGTCGCTGTTGGTTTTGCTCCTCTTTGAGTGTAACCTATTATATGTGTTTTTGTAGGAATTTTTGTTTTTTCTTCAATATATAGTTTTATTTCATTTAAAAAGTTTTTATCTTGATAAACATTTTCTGTAATTAAGAATAATATTGATCTTCTTTTGTTTTTAATCTCATTAACTATTTCTAAATATTCTTTTTTGTCTAGCTTATTATATTTTGTAACTATATAATCAACTCTTGAAGCTAGTGCTCCATGCAATGTTAAATCACTGCACTCTCTTCCCATTACTTCAATTAAAAATATATTTCCATGAGTTTTAGCAGTAAAATTCAAATTATCAATTGTTTCAACAACTTCACGTAATGCAGAATCAAATCCTATTGTATATTGAGTAAAATTAATATCATTATCAATAGTTGCTGGTAAACATATAACTTTTACACCCTTTTCAACAAGCTTTTGTGCTCCAGCATAACTTCCATTACCACCTATAACAATTAATAAATCAATTTCATTTTTGTTTAAATTCTCAACTTCTTTTATTAAAACATTTTCGTTGTTATGTTCAAGAAATCTTGAACAATAAATAACACTCCCACTATTGTGAGCACTATTTTCTAAAATTCTCATATTAGCTTCTCTAATGTCGTTTTTATATAAACCTAAAAATCCATCTATAACAACATAAGGTTTAATATTATTATTGATTAAATTCTCACAGCATGAGTGTAATAATTTATTCATACCAGGTGCGTCGCCACCAGATGTTAATATAGCTACTTTTTTAATATTCATTTTCCACCATTTCTTTTATTATTTTAATTATATTATTTTTATTAAAGCCTTTTTCTTGATATAGTTTATTACCATCCATAGATTTACCAAAACCTCACGCTCCAATAAAACAGAAATTATTATTGTATTTTTGCAATTTATATCAATTTGCATCATTAGATGCTTCAATCACCATAACACCTTTAGTTGCATTTATAGTATTTCTAATATATTCATCACTTTGTTCTAGGAATAATTTTTGAATTGGACAAGAAACAACCTTAATCTTTAATTTTGTTTCTTTTTCAATAATATCTATATTTTTCATTATTAGTTCAACTTCACTGCCACTTGCAACTATTGTAATATTGGCATTTTTTTCGTCGCGTATAATATATGCGCCTTTTTCTATTTTGGCATTATTATTTATTGATACATCAACATTCTGTCTTGTTAAAATGAAACAATAAGATTTTGTTGATGATTTTAATGCAATATTAATTGCTTTTGCAAATTCATAATGATTACATGGTCTAATATCATAAACATTTTCTATTGCTCTTAACATTGCCAATTGATCATATGGTTGGTGTGTTGGTCCATCTCCACCTACAAGATAAGAATCATGAGTAAAAATATAAATTGATGGTAGTTTGCTTAATGCACCAACACGTATTGCAGATTTTATGTAATCTGCAAAAGATAAAAAAGTTCCTGAAAAAGATTTTAATCCTTTATGAAGTAATATTCCATTTTGAATACATCCCATACTAAATTCTCTAATTCCACACATAATATAAGGTGAATTAATATTTTCATTGAATGAAACTTCATTATTTTTACAAAAAGTAGTAGATGCTAAATCAGCTGAAAGGGTTAGAATATTTTTTATATTGTATTTATTGCACAAATCAAAGAAATCTTTTAAATAATTTTTAGTTGGTGTTACTTTATTTTCTTTTATTATTTCATTTAAGATTTTATCTATTTTTTCATCATAATATTCATCATTAAAAGAATCTAAAAATTCATTTACAAGTTTTGGATATTTACTTTGATACTCATTTAATAACTTTTCTCATTTCTCATATTTTTCTTTCCCTCTTTTAACTACATTATTATGAAAGTGCTCAAATATTTCATTGGGAAAATTAAAATTTTCAAAATTCATATCAAAATATTTATTTGCATTTTTTAATTCTTGATCTGTTACTTTTAAACCATGTGCCTTAAATGAAGATTGAGCACTTGTTCCCTCTCCGATAATAGTTTTTACTTCAATAAATGTTGGCTTTTTGCTTTTCTTCGCGATATTTATACAATTGTCTATATTTTCAATATCATTATTAGATTTTAGATATAATCAATTTTGTGATTCAACTCTCTTTTTTAAATTTTCATTATTTACAAGATTGACGGCAGAATCTAATTGATAATCATTAGAGTCATGCAAAACAATTAATTTGTTAAGTTTTAATTTACCTGCAAGACTCATTGCTTCATAACATACACCTTCTTGTAAATCACCATCACCTACAACAACATATGTATAATGATCAATTAACCCTTTTAATTTTTTTCACTTATTAGCTAAATATTTTTCAGCAATTGCCATTCCTACAGCGCTAGCAATACCTTGTCCTAATGGACCTGTAGAACAATCTATATAGTTATCACTTTTATTTTCATATTCAGGGTGACCTGGTGTTTTTGAATTTTCTTGACGATAATTTTTAATTTCATCTAAGTTAATTAAATTAGATAAAAAAAACAATGAATAAAGACTCATGCTACCATGACCTGCAGAAAGAACAAAACGATCACGATTTATTCATTTTCCATCATCACTATTTATATTTATATTTTTAGCATAAATAGTATAAATTAACGGGATAGCTGATATAGCCATACCTGTATGCCCTTGTTGAACATTAAATATTGCTTGTAACGCAACCGACCTCATTGCGTTTAGATATATATTATTTTTCATAAAATAAAACCTCTTATATATATATATATATATTATATATAAGAAGAAATGTTATTATCTATTTTTAACTAAGAAATTTTTAAAAGCAATCGCTGTTTCTTTTAATATTGGCAAATAAGCAACAACTTCGTCATTAATTTTTTCAGTTTCAGGATAATAAACAACTGTTTTTAAAAAATCTACAAATCTTAATGTTGTATTGAACACTAAATCCCTTTCAAGATCAGGTAAATCTTTAGTTGAAACTAAAATGTAGCAAAGTTGTTTTTTAATTTTATTAACAACTGATTTAGTTTTTAATAAATTAGTTTTTAATAATAAATCAAATAAATCATAATTTAATTCCATTAAGAAAGTGTCATAACTAACTTTTTTATTATCATATATAGATTTGCAAGGGATAAATTCAGTAACATTTTTAACTAATCAAGCATTTAATGAATGATTTTTATTTTGAATTTCAGTTATAGGTGAAGATGGAAAAATAACATAACCATCTTCATCACGTTCTAGTGATACAGGCCCCATTACATTTGCATTGTATCCACCTTGTTGAACATTCATATTTGGAGTCCCAAAAGTTGGACCATTATTTGTATTTTCTTTGTTATCTTCTAAATTTTCATTTATGTCTAATTTGTTATCAAACATTTTGCACCTCAAACTATATATTCATATTATAACATTTTAAATTGTATATGAGAAAATAAAGTATATTATAGAATAATATTTATAATATTATTGTATAATCTAAACATGATAAAAAAAAATAAAAAATTTTTTTTAAATAAATTTATATTTGCATTACTGAGTTGTGTTTTAGTATTAGCATCTTTTTTTATTGTTATTGATAAAACTAGAATTAATCAAGATAATAAAAATACAATTCAAAAATTAAATTCATCAGTTTCTTCTACAGATGAAGTTGATGAAAATAATCCTAATGAAAGATCAATTACACCAGATCCAAGATATGTATTGGGTCCTAGTAACCCTGGTAGCACACCTACAATTGGAAGTGAATATTCCGCTACTCCTGCAATTTTAGATAGATATTCAGATTCTTATTCTACTATTGTTAATGTTAATTATCATAATAATCCAGTTGATTTTTCATCAGATTTTAATGCTCCTAATTCAGGGGTAAATAATATTTTAGATTTTAATCCAGATAAACTGCTTTACTATATTGCTAAAAAATTGCAAGACAATAGTAGTAATGTTATTTCTTCAAATGTTATGCCATACAACAGAACATATGATTTATTAAATCCAAGTAACAATTCTGACATTGATTACATTAAAGACAAAATGGTTTTAGAGTTTGTTGCTCTTGATGTTAAAAACAATAATTTGGTAGTTAAGATCCATTGAAAAAAAGTGTATTTAGATTATCGTGGGGTTGCTACTATAGTTAGTAGGCCAAAAGGTTGATATAATAATCGTTATATTAATAGTTATACTCATAGCAAAGGATGATTTGTTGATGATTATACATTCAAAGTTACAGGTTTTAAAAAACTTGATAAGGATTATTTGGGTGTTGAAGTAAATAATAATTATTCTGTAGCTAATGATCAAACATATTCAGCAAGAAATCCTACAGATATTTTGTCAGATGAGGTTTTATCAAATAATTTAGCTAATCATATTATAAATAGCAATGTTAGTTGAAAACATGTAGTTTTTCAATATATTTTCCAGGGACGTAACCCTATTGAAACAGAAAATGATATCGTCACAAACAACCCTATATTTTTTGCAAAACATAATATTAACTCAGATTATAGTCCTAATATTGAATTTAAATGAATGTATGTAGATAGTTCATCAGGTACAGATAAACCTTCCGATACTCTTTCAAATTTAACTGGTAAATTGTTCTTAAAATTAAATATAAAAGAATTTATAAATTCTGAAGGTGAATATATTAGTCAACAAGGCTCTGTTTTTTACATATTAGTAGAAGGTTTTAAACCACAATTGCCAACAGAAATTGAGCAAGATATAACTTTACCACCAGAATTTGCTAATATTTTTGCTCAATATATTATAGATAATGTAGGAGCATCAAGTGCATTATTAAAATATATACAAGTACAAAATTTACCACCAGATGGTTCCATTTTTGTAAAGCCTGATTCAATAACAATTAAACCAGGTGAAGGTATAGTTATTTTACATATTGGAGCTAATAAATGGTTTAATTCTAATGGGATTATTGTTACGAATAATCCTGGTGATTGACAAATTACTTTTAGAGGTTTTAGAAGAGTTTTAGGAGAAACAAGAATAGTAACAGATGAGTATAACTTTATTAAATTAGATAAGACATATTCATCAATCGATGTTAATGATGTAACTATAACAGATTTAAAGAATATTATATTTAATAATGTTATTAATAAACCAGATGGTTTTAATATTAATGATATAAATATTGATGAAAAATTAATAGTTAGAGAAGAAACTTCAGGAGTTATAACAATTTTACCCACTCTTTCTTTATTTTATGATGATCAATTATTCTTAAGAAATTCACCTGATTTATTTAATTCAAAAGAAATTTCTATTTCAGGTTTTAAAAAGGTTTTTTATAAAGAAACTACATTTACTACTAGTACAATTACAGTTCCAGGATTTGAAAATATAGCACCATATCAAGTTTCAAGTAATTCTGGATATATTGAGACATTGAAAATTCAATTAATTAATACAATCAATAGTTTACCAGAAGATTTTAGAACTCAAAATGTTATATTTGACACTGTAATACCTCATAATATTGATGGTTCTATTAATGTTGTAGGTTATATTAATTATTATTATGATAGTAATGGAACACTTATTAAACCATCTGATGATATTAGATTAGGATTTAATGTATTATTTAGTGGTTTCAAAAGAGTTTATTCAACAAAAATCATTCATGAAGTTACACTTCCTGAT
>CASEPW010000055.1 GCA_949289925.1 uncultured Mycoplasmataceae bacterium | reverse complement strand
TTTAAAACACTTAATGAATTTTCAGTTTTTACATATGTAACATTACTTGGCACTGGGAATGTATTATATGTAATTGTAAATTGTTTTACACTATTTACTAACACACCATAATCATTGTAATATTTGTCAATGCTAAATACAACATTTGCTGTTGAATCA
This sequence comes from uncultured Mycoplasmataceae bacterium, assembly GCA_949289925.1. GTDB lineage: Bacteria > Bacillota_I > Bacilli_A > Mycoplasmatales > Mycoplasmoidaceae > Mycoplasma_L. Next base: position 3,489 of record CASEPW010000055.1, on the reverse strand, counting down.
CCATTATCATTAGCTAAAACAATAGTAACAACAGCACCTGAAGGAGCATTAATAACTGTAGATAATAATTTAGCAGTTGCATCATTTCTATTACTATTAACATATGTAGCAAATTTAGTAGCATTATTAACTTGTGAAAATGCTGGATTACTTAGGTATGCATTATTTAAAATTAAAGAAGTAGTTTTTGATTCAGTAGAATCAGTAGCTTTAATTACAATTGGTCCATTTAATGTAACTTCTTTAGTATTAATTGTAGTAGGAGTAATTGAATTAGTTACTTTAATATTACTAATTGTAATAACTCTTGTGTTATCATCAACTGTAAAATTAATTTTAATAGAAGATTTGTTTTCCCCAGCTGTTGCTAAACCTGTTAATATACCTGATGTATTTGTTATATAATCAAATGCATTACCACTAGATATAGCAGTTCCTGATGTTCCTAATTTTGTTTTTATAGTATTATAATCATTTGTAACATCTTTATATTCATATTTTCCAATTTTTGTGATACCTTTAGCCAAACCTTGAGTTGAAGAGAATGAACCTTGAGCTGATTCAACAATTTGATTATTTTTTGTAATAAAGAAACTCACATTTAATGTTCCAGCTACTGCATCAGCATTTGCTCTTACGTTTTTAAATCCATACCCACCAGCAATTAAACCTGAAACATCATTAAATAAACAAGATAATTTTGTTTCTAATTGTTGTTGATTACCTGATTCATTTTCAGCTAATTTATTTAAAACATAAGCAATTTCAGAAGGATTATTATTTGCAAACACTCCATCAATTGTACTTTTTATTGTCGGTTTTGTAGGTTTAGTAATAGAACGTCCTGCAATTCTAGAATTACTTAATTTAAATGATGAATTATTTAACAATACATCATTTTGTTTTTGCTCAACACTTAATGCAATACCTGCAATAGAACCTGCTACTGTTGTAGTTAATGCAGCTAATGATAATCCTTTAATTAATTTTTTGTTATTTTTCATTTTTTACCTACTTTCCTTTGTTTTTTTGCTTTGTGTTTTTCTTGTATAAATTGCGGTTAATGCAATTATTGATGATACCATCACTATTATCAATATCCATATCCAATATAAATTTGAATATTGATTTATTGGTGATGCAACATTACCAATACCTACTTCCTCTCGATCGACAATATTAATATTTGATAATAAACTAGTAGTTAATGAAAATTCAACTTTAACTTTAACTGTGTAATTTTTAACAAATGAATTAATATCATTGTCTCTTAAGTAAATACCATTAAAAGTAAAATCAATGAAAGCAACATTAAGGTTTTTGTTATTTACTCTTTGCTTCAACTCAGCTGTAATAACTTCCACATTTTGGTTATCAGGTGTTTTACTACTGTTAAATGTGATAAATTTATTTCAATTTGCCTTATAATCGTATCTATTATTTATTAGATCACTATTGATATCACTTGGCAAAGTAGAAATTGCTTGAATATTTGTTTGAACAATATAAGTTGTTGTAAATGGTCCAACATTTATTGGTTCAATTGTTTGAATATTTCCATTAATAATTTTAACATTTACAATCAAATAACCATTTTGATCACTATAAGTAACATCAACAAATTCAATTGTTAAATTAGGGAATAATGTACTGATATTATTGTTAAGCAATATGTCTTTTTTATTTAAAATTAATTGACCATTTTGGTTACTTATATCAGAATATGCTTGTTGAATATCAACACCATTTAATCCTAAATCATTTGCTGTTAAATTATCTTTTAAATAATTATTATTAGATATAGTTGTTTCTTTAAATTTGAAATTAAATGATACATTATAATTATCAACAATTTTATTATCTATAAAGAATTTATCAAATAATATTGTAACAATTGCCTTACCTGAATTATTATCCCCACTTGCACTAATATTTAAATTTGTTATTTGTGAATAATCATTTCCTGTATATAGAGATGCTGAAGCATTATTTATTACTAAACTTAAAGAATTAATCTTATCTTGTAAACCTTGAGCATTGAATTCATCCAATGAAATAATCATGTTTGAATCTGCATGTAAAATTGTAGTTTCATTAAATGAGACATTATTTATTTCATATATAATTCCTGTTTCAAATTCAATATTTTTAGTTATTTGATATAATTCATTATTCTTAAATATTACTTGAGCAGTATTAGTTGATGTCATTTGGTATTCACTAAATTGTGAATTAGTAATAAAATTTGAACCATTAATATAATCTATAACATTTTGTTTTTCTAAAATGTTTGAATTTGTTATATCCTTTATTAATTGACTTTTAATCGCATCTTGGTAGTTGAATGCTGATTGTAATAAACCATTATTTACATATTCATTAAATGAAGTATTACCTGCATCTAATGCTTTAGTTAATGTTAATGTTTGGTCAACTAAATTTTGATTATTTTTAAATCCAGTAATAGTTGCTCTATATACAAATGCTAAATCATTATAGTTAGGACTTTGTGTTGTAATTAATGACCCTGCATAAAATGAAGGTAATTTATAATCAACATATAAAATTCCTTTTTGATCATCAGTTATTTTAGACACTATTTCAATTTTTTTGCCATTAAATTGTGGAAGATTTTCAAAATATGTTTCTGGAGATGACACAATTTTATTTGTAATAGTATCAATTAATTCAGAATCATTATTATAATTTGATGGATGTATTAAAGATAAATCAGTTGCAAAATCATTATCATTTAATTCTACTGGTATTTTTTCTACTGTTCATTTAGAAAAACCTGTTAATTTTATAGTAAAGTTTTTAATAATATCACTAGTTCAATCTGAAACTAATTGACCATTTTTGTATATTGGTCTCATTGAAAATTTAAATTTAATTGAAGTTTCATCACTTTCAATAACTTCACCATATACCACACCACTAGAATTTCTATCAAAAGCAATGTAGTATTCTTTCACTCCAGCTGGAATATTATCAAATATTTGTTCTCTGTTATCAAGTAAATATTTTCAAAGAGCAATATATACAGGATTACTATGTGACTCTGTGTTAGACATACCTATAACTGATTTAATATCTTCAACAGTATAATTAGCTAGATTTGTATTTGAAATATCAATAGTATCATTAACAATTATAGTATCTTTATTTGCTAAACCAGTAATAGTAACTTCAAATTGTTGTTTTCTTGTATCTCTAATATTACTAATTAATTTCCCATCTTGATAGATGTTACCTGCTGAAAATTTAATTTTAATAGATGTTGAATCTACATATTCAAAAGATCCAAAAGGCATAGGATCACCACGACCTATTCAAATATCATGATTTCCAGAAGGTAATGGACCTAAAATATTAGAAGATTCATTATATAAAAAACTTTCAATTTTAAGTCTAAAATTAGACGAATTATTATTATTCTCATCAAAAGCATAAGCTAATTCATATGGAGAATATTGAGCTAAATTTGTT
>CASEPW010000054.1 GCA_949289925.1 uncultured Mycoplasmataceae bacterium | reverse complement strand
CTAATAATTATAGTTATAAAAGTGTTAAATTTTATCTTTCCAAAGAATCCTATGAAAGTGTTAAATTTTAACTTTCCAATGATATTCTGAAGGATTATACTTGACAATATATATATATATATATAGTATAATTTATATGATGAAAAAGAAACTGTACTTAAGTTTATATATTTGTTTAAATATTTTTTCAGGATTATCAATTATAGGTATCATTTTTTCTATTGCATTAGTTGCAATATATACTTCGCCTCAATTTACTACTGCAGGTTTAGTGGCAGTAAGTGTATTAGGTAATATTACATTATGAAGTTCAATAATTGGTACTTTTGTATCATCTATTATTTTATTAATTAACAAAGATAAAATACAAGTTCAAGAAAAAATAAATTCTAAATATTTTATTGCAACTTTTATAACAAGTATTGTAACATCATCAGTATCGTTTTTATTTGCAATTATATCTATAGCTACACCAGTTGCAAGTATTTTCTTGTTACTTGGTTTTATTGGAATAATTGTTGTATTTGGCTTAAGTGTTCCATGCACAATACGAATTAATAAATTTTTTAAAGATAATGAAAAAGCTAATGAAGCACAAAATCAGAACAACAACAACAATATATAATATTGAATAGATTGCATTGTATTTTAAATTATGAAAAATTCAAGAATTTTGTTTTAGATAATGAATAAGTATTATATAATTTAGGCATGTCAATTGTTGAAATTATTGAAAAGAAAAAGAAAAATATAGAGCTAAGCAAACAAGAAATTGATTTTTTAGTTAATGGTTATGTTTTTGAAAAGACTATTTTAGATTATCATGTTGCCGCATTGTTAATGGCCTTTAGACTTAATGGCATGACAGATAATGAAATCTTTTATTTAACTAATGCCTTTATTGAAACAAGTGAAAAATATGAATTTAATAAAAATACAATAACAATAGATAAACATTCATCTGGTGGAGTTGGGGATAAGATAACATTAATTGTTCAACCAATTTTAATGTCTTTAGGATTTGCAATTACAAAAATTTCAGGTAGAGGATTAGGTCATACAGGAGGAACAATTGATAAATTAGATTCAATCAATTTTAATTCCTCTATAGATTTTAAAAAAGCTAATAAAATTTTTGCTAAAACAAATTCTATTTTATTACAACAGACAGAAAAATTAGTACCTGCAGATAAAATGTTTTATGCTTTAAGAGATGTAACATCCACTGTTGATACGATGGGATTAATTGTTTCAAGTATTTTATCTAAAAAATTTGTAGTAAATTCAGATTATATTTTTATTGATTTAAAAGTAGGATCAGGAGCTTTGTTAACTAGTGAAAAAGATGCAAAAGAATTAGCTAATAAAATGTTAAAAATTGCTAATATGTTTAATCGTAAACTTTTTATTCATTTAACAAATATGGACCAACCATTAGGTAATGCTATTGGTAATGCTATTGAGGTTAAAGAAGCATGTGATTTTCTTTTGAGTAAAAATCAAAACACTTCATTGCAAAAATTAGTATGTGAATTTATCGTTGATATTTTACTAGCTACTAATAAAGCAAAAAATAAAAAAGAAGCACAAACAATGTATTTAGAAGCATTAGAAACACATAGTGCATATAACAAAATGCTTGAATGATTTGAATCTCAAAGTGTTAATATTGAAAGCATTAAAAAAGACAATTTTTTTAAACCAAAATATGAACATAAAATTTATGCAAAAAAAGAAGGTTATATTAAATTCAAATCTGCAGCAGATGTTGGTAACATTGCTTTAAAATTAGGAGCAGGAAGAGTGAATAAAAATGACATGATTGATTATCAAGCAGGAATATATTTAAATAATATTCAAGATAGAAAGATAAATATAAATGAACATATCGCAACATTATATTCATCAAAGCAAATAGATAAATCATTAATTAACGAATTTGAATCTATTATTATTTATGATAAAACATCTAATAAAAATGTTAAAATGATAATTAATAAAATTAATAATTAATTAGGAGAATATATGAGTTTATTTGGTCTTTTTAAAAAGAAAAAAGTTTCTGATGAGCAAGTTGAAAAAGAATTAGAAATAAAGAATGTTAATAATGAAAAAGAAAGATTAAATTCTAAAAAAAGTGAAGATAAAAAATCTATCACAAAAAAAGAAGAAGTTGCAAAAAAAGTTAAATCAGATAATTCTAAAAAAATTAAAGATAAAAAATCTATCACAAAAAAAGATCTTTCTTCATCT
>CASEPW010000053.1 GCA_949289925.1 uncultured Mycoplasmataceae bacterium | reverse complement strand
AGTTTAATTATTAGACAAATTAATTTTTTATGATTAAATATAAAATGTAGTTATAAAAACTGTTAAATTTTATCTTTCCAATAACACCTTATTTAATGTTTTTTTTAATATTTCATTTTGTTCACTAATTGAAAGTTTTGAATCATAATAGCTTATTTCAAGTAATTCTTTATTATTAGTATTATTATAAATGTCAGCACATAACGCTCAATTCTTAACTATTTTATTTTCAAATATGTATGTGTATTTCTTATTTAATACATTAGAAATATCCAATAACATTTTTGTTTCAAATTTTTGATATGCAACTGCATAATTATAATCAAATGTACTAATAAATTTATTAATAACTCAATTATATTTATAAAGTAGTGAATTCATTTTATCATTTGAAATATCGATTTTTCTTGTTGTAATTGGTGATGTTTGATCTGAAAACTTATTAAAATCTTGATGCTTTGACATTTTTTTATAAAAGATATTTAAATATTCATTTGAAATTTCATTTATATCATCAAACTTTATTTCTGGAATAGTCTTAGTTAATTTAAAGTATGGATAATTATCATTGTTGAATTTTATTCCTGAAGCTTTATATACTCCGTTGAATAAAAACATATTATTTTTCTTTTTTACAAAAACATATATTTTGTTATTATTTTCATTAGAATTTAAAATTAATTTGTTGATTGTTGAATCAAAATATTTTTTATTATCATTATTAAAAAATTTTAATATTAATTGATTTTTATCATTTAATACTATGTTATCCAATGATAAAAAAACATTATTCATATAATCAACTTGGACATTATTACCCATCATAATTTCATATCCATTTGTTAATAGTGATAATTCTATACTTGAAATTAAAGAAATTGAATCAAATAATAAATTTATGTTGAATTTATAATTTAACAAATAATCTTTATATTGAAGATAAAAATCTTTATATAAACCTTCATAATTAGTTCACATTAAAAATCCAATCATGTAATTAATACAAGAAAAATGGTTAGTTGAATTATATAAATTATCATAAATTGAATTATCTGTTATTTTGTTTTTATTTAATAATGAAATTAAATTATTCTTTAATAAATTTAATGATTCTCAATATTTTGATATTATAAAATTATTAATTTCAACTCAATGATATTCTGTTTGTGATGATACATCAAAAACTAATGTTGCATATGTTTGAATATCTTTAATAAAATAATTTATATGTTTTATTGTTTTATATATACCAAAATATTCATTATTTATAAAAATATGAACTTCAATGTTTAGTGGTAATATATCGTATAGAAAAATTGCGTTTTTATAAATATCAAATTTACTATCATTAATATTTATTAATCTAATATTTGATCTTAAAGCATTTATTTCAATTGGATGATAAATTGAATTCTTCTTTAAAATATCTAAATCATAATCATTTATAAAATTAGTAGTTACTAAGTATTCTAAGTATGAAATTATAGAATTACACATTGAATGTTGCAATGAATTATCGTTGTTTTTTCCAATTTTAAATAAATAAAAAATAAAATTGGAAAAAGAATAAAAATCATTATAACAAAATAATAAGGCTCTTATATCCTCATGAGAATAATTATTTGATAATAATTTTTTATACAAATTTCCAATAATTTTATTTTTGTTCATTTGCTAAATAGTTTCTACAAAATTGTACTAGTTCATCAAAATCTTCTTCTGTAACATATGAATTTGAAAAATAAACTTTTTTATGTAATTTTTTTAAAAATTCATTTAAATTAAAAAATTGATTCATTCCTATGAATAATAATAAATAAAAATCTCTAAAAGCAAATTTTATGATGTAATTTATATCTTTTTTAATTTCTGGTTTGTTTTCATATGCAGAATTCATTAAATCATATCCATCAATTAACATTCTTGCTAAAACACTAAATTCTCTAGTTGTATCAAAATGAAAAAATTCATTATATAAATTTCTAAAGTATTCTTCTTTTTTAATAGCATTTAATTTATCTTCAGTTGATAATTCACCAATAGATTTAAAAATTTCTTCTATTTTTTTATTACTCATTGAATTCTCCTATTACTTTATTATATGTAATAAAATGTTTTTTTACTAAACCATCTAATATTTTTTTATCTTTTTCATATAGAGTTTTAGCAATTTGAAAAACCTCCTCATTATTTCCCAAATGAATTTTTACATTATATTCTTCTATATTTTTATTAAGCATATCAATTTGATTTAAAAAATATATCCGTGCAATAATCGATGCACACGCTACAGCAATATAACTAGATTCTGCTTTTATTTTAAAAATATCAATATTAACAACATTGCTTGGATTAATTTTTTGTAAATATTTTTGATAATTTTTTTCTGTACAATATTCATCCATAATAATTGTTGGCTTATTTTCATCTTTTACAAAATTTTTTGTTAGTTCAACAAGTGCATCATTATGTAATAAAGTTTTTATAACATGCGAGTTATTATATAAATCATATTTTTTATTGTAATTATATGGTGTTAAATATTTGGCACTATATCTAACTTTTTTAATAATTATTGGAAATAATTCCTTCATTTTTTTATCTGATAACTTTTTAGAATCTTTAACTCCGATACTTTCTAAATATTCAATATCTTCTTTTTTAACCAAGCATGCTGCAGCAACAAGACCCCCAAAAAAGTCACCAACACCTACTTCATCACAGCCAATTGAATCATTTGATTTTTGATCAAAAATATTATTTGAATTATCTTCTAATACTAAATCTTGCTCATCAATAATTTTATTTTCTACTAACTCATGATAAATCTCAAAAGCATTTTTTCCTTGTATTACTATTTTCATTGATTCATAGACAATTATAGATGTATCTTTATATTTAAAAACAAATAAGGAATTTTGAATCTTATCAACACTATAATTATTTAAGAATTTTTTTATTAAATTCAATTCAAAATCATTGATTTCTAAAGATATAATATTCATGTATTTATTATACTTTATATAATGTATAATAAGATTATGAAAAATGATATTTTTTTAAATAGTCTAAAATCAAATCAAAGTTTTTCTTTTAAATTTATTCTTAATAAAAAAATAAAAATTATTTATTATGCAATTCCGTTTTTATTGCTTTTTACTTTATTAATTACTTCAGTCATTTTTTTATCTATATCAAATTCTAAACAACTAACAATTGTAGGTGCTGTTTTATGTGCAATTAGTTTTTTTGTTATGATAATTATTCTAATAATGAATTATTTTGAAAAAAAATTTAGATATAAAGTAAAAGATTTTTTTAACCTAAAAAATATCATAGGATCTAATTTAACTGAAACTGAAATGTATAATAGAGATTTTTTATCAATCTACCACCATGAAATACCAAATACTAGGGAAATAAAATGAAATACAAAAACTTATAATGTAAATAATTTACAACTAAGGGCAACATATATTAATTGTTTTGATGATAGTAAAAAAATTTTATTAAATGGTAAATATATTACACAAATTTATTTACAAAAAGAATTAAATAAAAACAATAATAAATATATTATTTCCAAAAATTCTCATGAGAATTTTTGTAGTATAAAAAATGATAATTACTCTTTTTTTGTTAATAATAAAGATATAAAAATTGATAACCAAATAATTGAAGTTATTGAGGTTCTTGAAAAAAATAATATTAATTTTGATATTTATGTTGATGGAAGTATGATGAATATATATTTTATTGAAAATGATAATTTTTTATACATAAATTTAGAACAAAAATTTAATGAACAAAAATTTATTAATGATTTTAATTTAATTAATAGAATTATCGATGAAATTAAAAATTAAAATGTTTCAACATAGAAACCAAAATAATTATTTCCTAAATAAATAACAACAACACCAGGAATTTCAAATAATACATAATTAAAATTATTTGGAAGATTTAATTTTTCTAGAGTCTCAGCAACTAACTTCTTTCTTTCTTCATTATCAGGTAAATCAGTATAAAATACTAATTTTTTAATACCATTTTCTTTAAAATTAACTTTTTGTTGAATATTATTAATGTTTTTTGTAATAGCATCACTTGTTTTTAATGACTTATCGAAATACGTCAAAGCACCTGAGTATCATTCAATAACTAAATTTAAATTTAATGCTTTAGCTATTATTGCTTTAACTCCTGTCAATCTTCCACCTTTAATTAATCTTTCAAGATTTCTTATAATTACCCCTCCACATCTTTTTTTAGTGAAATTTTTTATATTAACTAATATCTTATCAATAGGAATTTGTTCTTCCTCTCATTTTGATATCTCTTCAATTAAATAATTTTGATCCATTCCTAATGCATTTGTATCTACAACAATAACTCTATCTTTTTCAATAGTTTTATCTAAATCTTTTTTTATTTGACAATAAGAATTATATAAACCAGATAAAGTTTTTGAAATTGTTAAACAATAAACTCTATCGTATTTTTTTAAAAGATCAGTTATGTTTTTTTCAATTAAACCATATGGAGTTTGCGATGTTTTGATGTCATATCCTTTTTTAATATTTTGAACTACATCTTTTCTTGTAAATTCTGTGTAGTCATCATACTCAACTTCTTTTTTTCCATCATTAACTACAATTTTAACTGGCAAAACTTTTACATTATCTTGTTCAATAAATTCTACCGACGCCGAAGTATCAATTAAAAAACCTATCTTTTTCATAAGTATATTTTATATTTTTTTTTATACTTTATAAAAAAAATTAAGATTAGTCATATATGATATAATAATTTTGTTTTATCAATTATGAATATATTTTTTTTAGAAATTAAAAATAAAAAAATTTTAATGGGTACAAGTTTAACCTTAGGTGATGATGTAACATTTAGAAATGTAAAAAATAATATCATTTATTATCAAAATGATAATGTAGTTGGCTTTAATATCAATGATTTTAATAATCAATTAAATCTTAATCCAGGAAGAATATTATTAAATGATGACATCATAAATTTTTTAAATAAAAGTTTATCAGTTAATATTCAAAATGAACAAAGTCATTTTGTTGTTGGTAATGTAGTTGAATGTGAAAAAATAGAAGGCACTCATCTATCACTAACAAAAGTAGATATCGGAAAAGAACAATTACAAATTGTGTGTGGTGCTAAAAATGTTAAGAAAGGTTTAAAGGTTGTAGTTGCAACAATAGGTGTTGTAATGAATGATGGAAATTATATTAAAAAAGGCAGTCTAAGAGGGTATGACTCTTATGGAATGTTATGTTCAAAAAAAGAATTAGGAATAAATAATGAAAAATTTAATGATGAAGGGATTATAGAATTAAGTGATGAATATGAAGTTGGTTGAATATTTTATGATGCATATTCTAATAAAGGAAAATAATGAAATTTCAAGATAGTAAATTAAATAATATTATTAAAAATAATTTAAAAAAAATAAATTATGATGAAATGACAAAAATTCAAGAAGAAGCAATTCCAATTGCACTTGAAGGTAAAAATATAATAGGTCTAGCACAAACTGGAACAGGGAAAACTGCTGCATTTTTATTACCAATATTAAATAAAATAATAGAAGAAAAGAAAAAGAATAAAAGACCTATTGCATTAGTTTTAGCTCCAACAAGAGATTTAATATATCAAATATTTGAAAATTTTTTAGCTTATGCAAAAGATACACATATTAGTGCTGTGTGTGTTTATGGTGGTGTAGGGTATGATAAACAAATTGCACAAATAAATCGTGGTGTAGATATTATTTTTGCAAATACTGGAAGATTAATGGATTTATCATTTAAGAAAAAAATTCTTGATTTATCATTTGTTAAATATTTAGTCTTAGATGAAGCTGATCAAATGCTTGATATGGGATTCTCAAAAGATATAATTGAAATAATTAATCATTTACCACAAAGAAAACAAATTTTTTTATTTTCAGCAACAATGCCTAATGAAATAAGAAAATTAATTAGTGAAATTTTTATTGATCAAGATTATCATACAATTAATGCATTAACTAAAATTAACATTAATAAAATAATTAAACAAGAAGTTTATCTTGTAAATGATAAAAAACGTAACTCTATTCTTGTTGATATATTAAATCGTAATTTACAAAATAAACAAGCGATTATATTTTGCAGAACAAAAAATGAAACAAGAAATATTCATCAATTATTAAAAGAATTAGGATTCAGTGTTGATTCATTGCATTCAGATCGTTCTCAATCTTCAAGAACAAAAGCATTAAAATCATTCAAAAACTATGAAATTGATATTTTAGTTGCTACAAATATTGCGGCAAGAGGGATTGATATAAATAATTTAGAAATTGTTATCAATTATAATTTGCCAGATGATGATGGAACTTTTGTACATAGAATAGGTAGAACAGGTAGAAAAGGGAACAAGGGTACTGCCTATACATTAGTAACACCAAAAGAACTATATCGTATTAATAGAATTGAAAATATGATTAAAACTAAAATAAATGTTATTAGATTAGAACAATATTTATCAAAAGACATAGATACAAAAATTGATAACTATCATGGATATAAAAACATTAAAGGTAATAAAAAATATAATAAATCAAAAAAACCTTTTAATAAAAATAAAAAATATGAACCATGACAATTTAAGCCTAGAAAAAAGTAATTTTATTATTTATATTTATTATAAAATATAAATACTATGGAAATTTCATTTAATTGGGAGAATATTTCATCAAATAAATATTTCGAAAATGTTATTAGTGAAATGTTGACTAAGAATTTTTCTAAATTTAAATATTTAAATAATTTAGAAATTTCTATCTCAAAAGGTTATGATAATTCTAGATACATAGTTAAATTATTGGCAACAACAAAAAATATTGTTGAAAAGTTAAGAGTTGAAGGTATAAGTTGTGATATTATTCCAGCAACTAATGATTTAATTTTCAATTTTATAAATGTATTAAAAAACTATGATGAAAAATGATTTGAAAAAAGACAAAAACTTGAATCAAAATGAGAAGAGGATGCACAAAAAAATAGTGAATTAAAAAGAAAAAAAGAAGAAAAATATAAAGCAATTATAGAAGAAAATAAAAGAAGAATTGAATTAAATGAAAAAATCAGAAAACATAATGAACAAATTAAACGTGATTATAAAATACAAAAAGATTTAGCTAAAAAGATTCATAAACAACAATTAATTGATGAACAAACTAGATATGAACTTGAAAAAGACTTTTTAGAAAGACAAAAAGAATTAGAAGAAAAGAGACTATTGAAAGAAGCAAGATTACGTGAAGTTGCTAGAATTCAAAAAGAAACAATTGCAAAAGATTTAGGTTTAGAAGAGAAAGCAAAAGAACAACAAAAAACATTGCGTGAACTTAAAGAAAAAAATAATGAAGTTACAAAAATTAAAAATAAAATTATTAATCTTGAATCAAGTTATTTTGATGAAATTTGACAAGCTAATGAACCATTTCAAAATGAAGAAACAGGTCAATGATATTACCATGATGGACAAGGTAATTTCTATGAATCAAATGAAAATGGTGAATGAGTTGAAAATACAAATGAGATTAAAGAAAAATTAGAAAGTATTAAACAATCTAAAATTGCAGAATTATTAATTGAAAAAGATAAAGCACAAGCTAGACAAGAAAAAGTAAGTAATAATGAATATTTAAATTCTAAAGATAATACATTAGATGCAAAAACTTTAGAAAATATTGAAAAGAAGATTGATCAAGATGAAGAAAAATTAAAACAATTAATTATTGATAAAGAAAATAAAATTTTAAATATAAATGAAACTCACCCTGCAAACGAACCATGATTAGGTGATGATAATAAATATTATTACCATGATGGTAATGGTAAATATTTTACTACTAATGAAAATAATGAATGAGTTGAAACATTAAATCCATCAATAAAAGAAATTGAGGATGAATATAATAAGCAAAAAGATAATTTAGTTAATGAAGAAATAAAATTAGAAGATTCTAATAATAACAATGAAAATAATAAAAATAATAATCAAGAAAGTTTTTTACCAAAACCAAATGAAGCTTATGAATTTGATGGTAAATGATATTATTTTGATGAAAATGGCAATTATTATACAACCAATGAAAACAATGAATGAGTTTCAACTGTTAATCCACATGCAACAGGTATTAATAGCAAAAATAATGATGGTGAAACAAAAGCGTTAGAGGATAATTATGATCATTCTGAGCCTTTTCAAGATGAAAATGGAGTTTGATGATATATTGATGAAAATAATCAATACTATTATGGTGATGCAAATGGTAATTGAGTAAAATGAGAAGAAAGTAAATAATTGGAGGTGTAGATAGTTTTGGGGAAACTACTTTTAAGGATTAACATTAAAAAGTATAAAAACTATTAATCCTTGATATTAAAATTATAATCT
>CASEPW010000052.1 GCA_949289925.1 uncultured Mycoplasmataceae bacterium | reverse complement strand
TTTTTTATGATTAAATATAAAATGTAGTTATAAAAACTGTTAAATTTTATCTTTCCAATAACAAAAAAATGTATAACATTATTTTTTTTATAAAATATAAAAAGTATGAATAAACTTGAAATAAGTAAAATAAACTTAATATGAGAAAAAATTATTAAAGATATTGAATCTCATATAATCAACAAAAATATATATGATGATTGTTTCAAAACAACAAAAGTTTATGATTTTAATAACAACACATTGTTTGTTATTGTAAAAACAATTTTTGCAAAAAGTGTTTTAATGAATGATTATAATGATTTGATTGTCAGTGAACTTAAAAAATATTTACCATTTGATGTTAAATTAAATTGTATTTTAAATGAAGAAAAGAAAATTATAAAGATTGATGAAGGAGAATCTCTAGTTTCATCACCTTCTTTAAATTATAGTGATACCTCATTGATTGATACTTATACATTGGATAATTTTGTAGTTGGAGATTTCAATCGTGATGCTTACACTGCAATATGTGCAGTTATAAACAAGATAGGTAAAATATATAATCCATTGTTTATATATGGTGGAACAGGTTTAGGTAAGACGCATTTAATAATGGCTCTTGGGAATCAAATTATTAAAAAATTTCCAGATAAAAAAGTTAAGTATATTGAATCAGATTTATTTGCAAGACAAGTTTTTAATTCACTTAGTAAAGGTGGTAATTATATTGAATCATTAAAAGATGAATATAATACATACGATTTATTTTTAATTGATGATATTCAATATTTAGTTAATAAAGAGAAAACCAATGAAATATTCTTTTCAATATTTAATAATTTAGTTAAGAATAATAAACAAATTGTAATAACATCAGATAAATCTCCTGAATCATTAGATGGTTTCGAACAAAGAATGATTTCTAGATTTGGTTCAGGTTTGACTTTAAAAATTATAAAACCTGATCAAGATTCATTAAAAAAGATTATTTTACAAAAAATAGGACAAGGGGATGTTGACTATGCTTTCGATGATGAAGCTATTAATGAATTAGTTAAATATTATAATCAAGACTTAAGAATGTTATTAGGTATGATAAATAGAATTAACTTTCATGCAATTCAATCTTTAAATCCTAATGATGTTATTGGAGTTGATTTTGTTAAAAAATATATTGCAAATCAAAATATTGTTGCACCAAAAACTAATATTGTTAATCCTAAATCAATTATTAGTAGTATTTGTAAATGATATGGTGTTAAAGAAGAGTTTGTTATTGGTAAGACACGTTTAAAAGAAATAGCAAATGTTAGACATATATGTATGTATGTTTTAAGAGAAAAATATAATATTAGTTTAAAAGAAATTGGGTCATATTTTTCCAATAGAGACCATACTACTGTGATGAGTGCAGTAGAAAAGATTTCTAAGTCTATGGAAAAAGATCAAGAATTACAAAAATACATTAATGAAATTTTGTTAAAAAATTAGAATTTTTTATATATTTTATGTTATATTAAAATTCAATGTATTTTTATGAAAGAGGTGTAGTCAAAATTGCAAAAAAATTTCATCAGTTTTATTGGGTTAAATAAAGTTTATGATAATGGTTATGTTGCTGTTAAAAAATTTGATTTAAACATTAATAAAGGTGAATTTGTAACTTTTCTTGGCCCATCAGGTTGTGGTAAGACTACTGTTTTAAGAATGCTTGCAGGTTTTGAGTCACCAACAAAAGGAAAAATTTTGCACAATGATATTGATATAAAAGATATTTCAGTACATGATAGACCAACAGCTACTGTTTTTCAAGATTATGCACTATTCCCAAATATGAATGTAAAACAAAACATCGAGTATGGTTTAAAAGTCATTCGTGTTCAATCAGAAGATATTACAGAAGAAATATTAAAAAAATCAGAATCTCTTTATAAAGATTGTTTAAAAAAATCAGAAAACAAAATTAAACTAATTGAAAAAAAGAGAAAAGAGTTAGAAAAACAAATTCAAAAATGTGATAAAGAATATATAAAAAGAAAAGATTGAGAAGAATATAAAAACATGAGATATAATGACTTTTCTTTTATGATAGAAAAGTTAGAATCTGATTTATATAACAAATATGGTGATGATTTTGTTTCGAAACAAGGTTATTTAAATGTTTTAAAAGCAAAAATAAATCTTTTATTATTGAACATGAATATTTCTTATAGATTAGATATCTCAACAAGAAAAATGAATGAAATAGAAAAAGAAATTAATAGAATTAATAAAATCTACTCTGCAAAATGTATTCTTGATAAGAAATACGATAAATTACAGGATAAATATAATGATTTAGATTTCCAAATTTCTTATTGACAAAATTACCCACTTTTTCAAAAAGAAAAGTTTTTAAAAATTCATGGTTCAAGAAAATTAAATAAACAAGAAATTCATGAAAGGTCAATGAAAGTTATTGAATTAGTTGGATTAAAAGGTAAAGAATTATCAATGCCTAATGAATTATCAGGTGGGATGCAACAAAGAGTTGCTCTAGCAAGAGCTATTGTTATAGAACCAGAAATCATTTTATTAGATGAACCATTATCTGCATTAGATGCAAAAGTTAGATCACAAATGCAAAAAGAATTAAAAAGATTACATGAAGAATTAAAAATTACTTTTATTTTAGTAACTCATGATCAAGAAGAAGCATTAACATTAAGTGATAAAGTTGTTGTAATGAGTCAAGGGCAAATTGAACAAGTAGGTACACCAAATGAAATATATGATTATCCAGCAAATACATGAGTGGCTAAGTTTATCGGAAGAGCAAACTTTTTTGATGGTATTTTTCTAGATAAAAATTATGTTAAATTGTTTAATAGAAAATTGAAGGTTGAAGAATTATATAAATTTAAGAAAAATTCAAAAGTAATTGCAATGATAAGACCAGAAGATTTTGATGTTACACCTTTAAATGAAGGATATATTAATGTTGTAGTTACATCAGTAGAATACAAAGGTTTACTATGAGATATTAAATGTGATTATGAAGGAAAAACAATAATGGTTGAAGGAATCAATAAAGTTACTGTTGGTTCAAAAATAGGTTTAAAGTGAGATAGTGAGGACATTCATTTAATTAATGGAGATGAAAAATGTTAAATTCTCTAGCAACTGTAAACAATAAATCATATAAAAATAAAATTAATTGAAAAAAGACTAGTTTATGATTACCTTTTGCACTTTTAGGCCTTATCATGGAAATAATTCCTATGTTTTTAATATTAATTATTAGTTTTATCCCTGTGGAAGGTTGCAATGTTAGTGATAATTGAAAAATATTAACAAGCGCAATTTGATTTAAAATTTTAAAATCATTAGTTATTTCAATAATTTCTACATTTATTTGTTTAATAATTTCTTATCCATTTTGTTATTTTATGTCACAAATTAAATCAAAAAATACTAGAAAGATATTATTTTCATTAATTTCAATGCCTATGTGATTAGGATCATTAATAATTATTGTTTCATTAAAATTATTATTTGACAAAATTAATGGAGAAATCAATAGTACATATGGAGACATATATGTAGTCATAGCAATTGTTTATTTGTATATACCGTATATGATAATTCCTTTGTATAATTCATTAGAACAATTACCAAAAAATTTGCTTAATGCATCTAGAGATTTAGGTAGAAGTTCATTTTATACTTTCTTTAAAATAGTTATTCCATATACAAAATTAGCACTTCTTTCTGCAATATCATTAGTATTATTACCATCAATATCAATTGTGGCAATACCTCAATTTTTAAATAATTCTCCAGATGGTTCATTAATAGGAGATATTATAATGGATCAAGGTTTGCAAGCTTCAGAATCAAAAATTGCTCTTGCAAGAGTCTGTGTTTTATCACTAGTTGTTAGTTTCATAATGTTTATTGTTTATTTATTAATATCATTAACTCCAAAAGCTTTAAATAAGATTGCTTTTATAAAAACTAGAAAGGAGTTTAAAAAATATGAAAAATAATATATTTAACTTTATAAAAAAATCATATGTATTAATTATTCTATTTTTAATATACACTCCATTAGTTTTATTAGTAGTTTGATCATTTGTACAACCAAGTGATAAAAATAATGTTGTTATGAATCCTGAAGAAGGTAATGGATGAGGTTTTGGTAGTTACTTGCAATTATTTGTTAATAATGAATTTTTAAATGGATTACTAAATACTTTTATTATTATTTCAATTGTTTCTCCAATATCTGTGTTTATTGCAACTATAACATGTTATTCAATTTGAAATAATCGTAAATTTGTTAATCACTCAACTAATTTTATAACAAGAATTAGTATAGTTAATCCTGAAATTATCACTGCAATAAGTTTAACATTATTATTATCATCAACATGAATTGCTATTGGTTGTGATTTTGGTTTCTTTACAATTATTTTATCACACATTTCATTTTGTACTCCATATGCAATTATTACTATTTATCCAAGAATGGCAAAATTCAAAAAGAACCTATTAGATGCATCTAATGATTTAGGATATAATTCATTTCAAACTTTTTTTAGAATAGTAATTCCATACTTATTACCAGCAATTATTGGAGCACTTGCATTAGTAATAGTTATGTCATTTGATGATTTTATTATTACCAATTTAGTTAGAGGAAGAATTAACACAATTTCAAGTGAAATTTATCAAATGGCAAAAGGTATAAAATCTTGAGTTATAGCATTTGGCGCAATACTTGTTTTAATTTTTATTACATTCATAACTATCAAAGGAATAATAGGTTATAGAAAAGAAAAAAATAAGAAAAGAATTGAAATGTATAAAATTCACAAAAGAAAGTGAGGTAAAGATGCTAAAGTTAAAAAGCTTTTTGCTTAAACACCGTTCATTTATTATCATTTCTTCTTGCTGCATTATTATGTTAGCTCCTTTTGCTTTATTAACATACAGTTTATTAGGAAACAAAAGGGATTTTATACTAGCAAATTATCAATCTTATATAAATCCAAAAGTTCAAGAAGAATTAAAAAGTAAATATGGAGTTAGCTATGACTATTTTGAGTCTGCAGAGAGTGCTAAAGCATTAATAAATAAAAATATAGCCGATGTTGTTAATACTACATCTTATGAATTAGTTAGTTGAGCAAGACAAGGACTTATTTCAAAATTAGATTGATCAAGATTTAATTTACCTTCTATCAATAATTCAACTGATGCATTAAATTTATTTATAAAACCTGTTCAAGATATTTTGACAAGTTATGATATTGATAAAGATGGAAATAATGATAATTTATTAGATTATGGTATTCCTTATTTTTTACAAGATTTAGTATTTTGTTATAGAGGTAATAAAATTAATGAATTATCAAATGGAGTTAGTTGAGAAAAACTATTTGATGTTATATCTAAAGATAATAGATTTAAATCTAAAAAACATCCTCAATTAATTGCAATTAATGATAGTAGAACAATATATTCAATCCCAAGAACAATACAAAATAATGATGTTAATCCACAATTAAATGCAAGCATAGGAGAACTACAAGAAACATATAAATTATTATCGTCAAACTTAAATGAAATTTCATCTAATAGTATTATATTTAATTCAGATTCTGGGGTTGTTTTAAATAAATTAGCAATTAATGAAGTTAGTGGTTCTTTTTGTTTTAATGGTGATGCTTTATATGCTGCACTAGGTGGAGATGAAGGTGCAGAAAATCAAATTGGTGTTGATATTCATGTTGTTAAGCCGTCAAATAATCTTGTTGCTTTAGATTTATTTGTAATTAATAAAAACATCTCAAATAAAAATTTAGATAAAGCTTATGAATTATTAAAATCATTATGTTTAGATATGACAAATGAATTTAATTCAATAGTTTATCAAAATTTTGATTATGTTTATTATACTCCTCCATTGAAGAGAGTAAATGAATTAGCTAAAACTAAATTATCACAAAATGAAATGGATTTTTTAGAAGTTTCAGATCAAAATATAAACAAAAGGGTAGAACAACCTCTAACTGATTTAATCAAATCAAATCTTCAAATTGCATGAATCACATTTAAATCATATTTAGATTAAAAAAAACTCCAAATGGAGTTTTTTTTAATCTAAATAAAAGATAATAGATTATTTTAAATCATCAGCATTATTTGTTAAGTATTCTTTAACACCTTCTGGTGTAGCTTTCATAGCTTGGTGTCCCTTTTTTCAATTTGCTGGACAAACATCACCGTGTTCTTTAAAGAATTCTAATGCATCAACCATTCTAATCATTTCATCTATATTTCTACCTAAAGGTAAATCATTGATAACAGCATGTCTTACAACACCTTCATTATCAATTAAGAAACTTCCTCTAAGAGCAACTGATTCATCAAATAAAACATCTAATTGTCTTGAGATATTTTTATTAATATCAGCAATTAGCGGAAATTTAATTTGACCAATACCACCTTTATTAATTTCAGTATTTTTTCATGCTAGATGGCAGAACTCATTATCAGTTGAAACACCAACTACTTCGTACCCTCTATCAATAAACTCTTGATATTTATTATCAAAAGCAATTATTTCAGATGGACATACAAAAGTGAAATCTTTTGGATAAAAAAATAAAACTGTACCTTTTTTACCCATTAAATCTTTAAATTGCATTTCTTTAATTTCATTTTTACCAGTTACAACTAGTGCCTTGAAATCATCTACTTTTTTTGTTACTATCATTTTTTACCTCCTTAATAGTAATAAATTATTATATTACATTTTTATAAAATGTAAAAAAAATAACAAAAATATGTTGTTGGTAGTAGCTTTTTGGAAAAGTTCTTAGAGACTACTAAATCTATATAAAT
>CASEPW010000051.1 GCA_949289925.1 uncultured Mycoplasmataceae bacterium | reverse complement strand
TTTTAATTGTGCCTGAAACAATAAGACTTGCTAATTTATTTTCGACATTAGATTGAATATATCTTCTTAATGGTCTAGCACCATACATTGGATCAAACCCTGCATCTTTAATATGTTTTTTAATATTTTCACCAAAATCAATAGTAATATCATTTGCTGATAATCTATCTTTTAATTGATTTAATAATTTTGTAATAATAGATAAAACAACTTCATCATTTAATGGATTAAAGATTATAACATCATCTATTCTATTAACAAATTCTGGTTTGAAATAAAGATTAATTTCTTTTTGAACCTCTTCTTTATTTCCTTCTAAAATACTTGTAGCTCCAACATTTGAAGTCATTATTATAATTGTATTTTTGAAATTAATATATCTACCTTGTGAATCTTTTAATGCACCTTCATCAAGAATTTGTAAAAATAAATTTAAAACATCAGCATGAGCTTTTTCAATTTCATCAACTAATACAACACAATAAGGTTTTCTTCTAACTGCTTCAGTTAATGCTCCTGCTTGTTCGTATCCAACATATCCTGGAGGAGCTCCTACTAATTTAGAAACAGAATGTTTTTCCATGTACTCACTCATATCTAATCTAACCATTGATTTTTCAGAATTAAATAATACTCTTGCTAAAGTTTTAGCAACTTCAGTTTTACCCACACCTGTAGGACCAAGAAATAGGAATGAACCTATAGGTTTATTAGGATCACTAATACCTGCTCTTGATCTTAAAACTGCATTTGCAATTTTCTTTAATGTTTCATCTTGCCCTTTTACATTTTTTTGCAATTCTTCAGGAAGATGTAATAATTTTTGTTTTTCATCTTCCATTAAAGTAGAAACAGGAATTCCAGTTGCTTTTGCAATAACTTCTGATACTTCTTTTGCAGTAACTGCATCCCTAACTAGACCATTTTTTTGAATTTCTTTTTCTTTTCTTTCTAGTTCTTTTTCAAGTGCAGGAATTGTTACATAAAGTAATTTTGATGCTTTTGCAAATTCACCTTCAATTTGGTATTTTTCAATCATTGATTTTGAAGAATCAATTTCTTCTTTTAATTTAATAACTGCAGTTAATTCTTCTTTTTCTGCTTGTCATTTTTTAGTTAATTCTTGTTCATCATTTTTCATCTTTGCAAGTTTTGAATTAATTTCTTCAAGTTTAGTTTTTGATTTTGCATCTTCTTCTTTTTCTAAAGCTGCTTTTTCTGTTTCTGTATGTATTATTTCTCTTCTAATTTTGTCAAGATTAGAAGGAATTGAATGCATTTCAGTTTGAACTTTAGCAGCTGCTTCATCAACTAAATCTATTGCTTTATCTGGCAAAAATCTATCAGCAATATATCTGTCTGATAAATCTACTGCAGCAACAAGTGCATCGTCATGTATTTTAACCCCATGATAAAGTTCTCATTTTTCTTTTAAACCTCTCATGATTGTTAATGATTCCTTTTTTGTAGGTTCAGGAACATATATTTTACTCATTCTTCTTTCAAGTGCTGCATCTTTTTCTATATATTGTCTATATTCATCTAAAGTAGTAGCACCAATGATTTTTAATTCACCACGTGCCATCATTGGTTTAAGAATGTTAGCAGCATCCATACCAGAATTAGCTCCCGACTTACCTGCTCCTACTAATTGATGAAATTCATCAATGAAAAGAATTATTTTTCCATTAGATTCTTTTACTTGTTTTATAACACCTTCAAGTCTTTCTTCAAATTGACCTTGAAATGAAGCACCAGAAATTAATGATGATAAAGATAATTCATAAACTTCTTTATCTTGTAAATTATCTGGTACGTCTTTAGCTATAATTCTTTGTGTTAATCCTTCAACAATCGCTGTTTTACCTACACCAGGTTCACCAATTAAAATTGGGTTGTTTTTTGTCTTTCTTGAAATAATTTCTATGATTCTTCTTATTTCTTCTTCACGTCCAATAATAGGATCTTTATTACCATTTAAAAATTCCTTATTTAAATTTCTACCATATTGTTCAAGTGGTGTTGGTGCACCAGGTCCTGATTTTTGTTTAATTTCCATAAAAACCTCCTTAGGTCTTAATAAACTAATTTTATCAAAAAAAAAATTAAAAAAATAAAAAATTAGCAATCTATTGTTTTGTTTGCTAATTTATACTACACCAAATATTTTATAATGTTGTATAATAATAATATAATTTTGGAGTGTTACATGAAAGATATTAAGTTCAAAAAAGTTAAATTAAGTCCACATACAAGAGATAAAATGGGTTTATTTGCAAGAGATTATGATAGAGATATATATTTAGAAAAAGACGTTTGAAGTCCTGATGTTTTTGAGTCTAAAGCATATCCAGAGACATATGAAAAATATTTTTATTTTAAATTTAATCAAGATGTATACTCAAATAATAATTCTAAAAATGTTAATAATGAAATTAGAGATAAGGAATTAGCAAGATTAGAAGCTGAAGAAGAAAAAAGATATGAAACTGAAAAATATATAGCTGAACAATTAGCACTTGAAAAAGCTCAAGAAAAACAAAAGAAAGAAGAAATAAAAAAAGCTAGAGTTGCTAGACCTACTCCACCTAAACCTAAAACATCTAATGATGTTCAAAATAAAAGAATTAACAAATTAAATATTCAAAAACATGATAAGGCTAACCCAATTGAAGAATTATTTTTTCAAGCCATTGAAGAAAATGGATTTAAAAAATAATTAGTGTTTTTAACTAAAATTTGAATTATATAACATATGTTATGTAACTCAAATAATGGGATGTTTTTAGAAACTTTATTAAATAGAACTAGTGATTATTATTTACAAAATCACAAATTATTATTTTTTAAAAGAAATCTTCCAATAACTATATATAAAAACAATAATGGAAATATCATTGGTAAACTAACAAATAAATCACAAACTGATTATTATGGAGTTTATGAAGGAAGATATATAGATTTTGAAGCTAAACAAACTAGTAAAGATGTTTTCTATTTAAAAAATATTAAACAACATCAATTAGATCATCTAAAAATTATAAATGAGATAAATGGTATAAGTTTTCTAGTATTGTATTTTTTAAAATTTGATGAATTTTTTTGTATTGATTATGAAAAATTAATTACAGCAAAATCAAAATTAACTAGAGAATGATGTAAGAATAATGGATTTGAAATTTTTTTGTTTTTTCCTGGTATTTTAAATATTATTCCATATTTAAAAAATAAAATATAATTCTTATATGAATGAATTTAAATTAATTAAACATAATTATCCATATTATTGATATAAAAAAGGTGAATCTAATAACAAACCACCAATAATATATATACATGGTTTTTCAGATCATCCTAGATGATTATTTAATACATTTAATAAAATTAACAATCATGATATATATTGTATCGAATTACCAGGTCATTGAGAAACTCCATTAAGAAATAAAAAACAATTAAGACCAATAAATTATGCAAGAGAAATCATTTTACTGATAAAAAGTTTAAAAATTGAAAAATTCTATCTTATGGGACATTCTATGGGTGGTGGCATAAGTATGATGATAAATTTGTTAGAACCTTCCATGATAGAAAAAATTATTCTTATTGCACCTATGAATTCACATTGTGCTGGGATAAAAGAAATTTATAGTTATTTATTTAGGTATAAAGCTAAAAAAAATTCAAAACTTTTTTATAAATTACTTGTTAGCAAAAAAAATATAGATAAATTATGAAAAAATACAAATACTCAATTGAAAAAAAATTTCAAAAAAAGATGATTGAATTATAAAATTTTAAGTTTAAATTTGGGAAGTATTAGTAATTTGTTTTTCTTGAAAAAAGCTGAAAAAAATTTGGATAAAAAAACTTTATTAATGCTTGGGAACAAGGACAAAGTTATTAACTTTAAAAAATCTTTTAAATATTTTAGTAAAAACAAAAATGTTGAAATAAAAGTTTTCAATGATTGTGGACATATGATTTTTTATGAAGATAATGAACTATTTTCTGAATTAGTTTATAATTTTATATTATAATTTGCTATAATTTTCATATGAAAAAAAATATTGAAATTCTAAAAGATGAAAATTCTATACTAACTTCTTATAAGATTGATTTAGAGCAAAAGAAAAGAATGCTTCAAAATGAGTTGAGATATATAAAAAAACAAAAAAGTAAAAATTTAGAAGTTGATGAAACTAAAGTAAAAGATTTAATAATGGAAAAAATTCATAAACCTAATATATCAATTATTCTTGAAAAAGAGTTAGTTTTTTCTTCAAACTCTATTCCACTTGTTGAAAAAGGAAGAATAATAACACGTTTTAGAAGATATGACCCAAAAATATGAAATGCAATTAATGTAGATGAAGAATTTAATAAAAATGAAATTCAAGATAATATGTTAATTTTTGATTATAACCCTAATTATGTTAAATGTGATGAATCTAATAACAAAGTAAATCATATTAATGAACAAAGCAATGAAAATATGGTTATTCTACCTCATATTGAAAAAATTAATATCATAGACAAAAATAATGATGATAATAATGTTGCTGAAAAAACAGAAAACAATGTTGAAAACACATTAGAAGATCATACTAACAATGAATTAGTTAGCAATAATCAACAAGAAGATAATGCTACTTATCCTGTTCCATACAAAAAGCTTCAAAAATATAAATGATGAGCAAAAAAACATAATAAAGATGAATATTCTTTTGATGATGTTGAAAATCATAATCAAAAGAATAATGAAGTAATGTTTGATACTAACAATACTAAAGATGATGATTCATTAGAATATAAAAAATTATTTGATTCTTCTGAAGTAAATTTTAATGATATTGTTGAATGAGTTAAATTTAATAACAAAAAGAACAGAAAAAAAAGAAAGAAAGAAGCTAAAAAAAACCAAAAAAAAATTAATTAGGTAATGTATTAAGTTTTGGGGAAACTCTAAAATAAAAAGTAAAATTTTATTAAGGAGTTTTTATG